>JAESTW010000572.1 GCA_016763395.1 Kofleriaceae bacterium | reverse complement strand
GATAGCTACGTTGTTCGCCGCTTGCAGCTTCACTCGTTGGGCACACCCAACTCGCTCCTCACGCCTTGCTTTCAAAACAGATTCCTGCGCCAGTCCACCATCAATCTTTATGCTCACCGGTCTTGTTGGCAGGATGGAGTGAAGAAGGTCCTGCCAACCTTGCGCGGAGCCCAAAAGTTAATTCATTAGCTTGTCATTTGACGGCTTTACCTTGGGAGCGGCAAAGGTGAAGGTCTGAGGTGTGTTCGCGCGGACTTGCTCCAGTTTAATGGCTGTCCGGTCGACTGAATCTTGAGCCTTCTGCGCCGCCAACAGACAGCGGGACATGGATTCGGTCAAATGCTGCACACTGTTCGCAAGCTTTCTGGCTGCGTCTAGCCCGGTCTCTCGCGATTTGTCAATTCGGATTTGCCGGTCAAGTGTCTCAGATACGAGCGATTCCAGCCGGTCAGCGGTCTGACCGGCAAACTCGGTGCGAATTCGTTCCAATTGGACCAGCATGCGCTGACCAACGTCTGCACGCTGGGGATTGTTCTCAATCCACACACGGATTCGAAATTCAATGTCCTGAGAGGTAGTAGTGGTCCTGCTTTGATTCATTTAGATAATACGTTTCTCTGTCGAACGGAGCCGAAGGGGTTAGGGGAAAGCACCATGTCCAGTAATGCACTATAAACAGGTATCAGACGTCGAAAAAATGGGTAAAATTTCACCCAATGGCTAAAGAAGGAGCATTTTGTACCGATACAAGAGCCAACAAATGGGGCTTGTCATGCACGGAATACAATCAAGTATTGAAGTTTCTTCACTTTCTATCCTGGGTGAGCTGATACTCATCGACGAAGGATCTGCAATAAAACTATTTTCACAACTTTGCGGTTTGGACAAAGATGAGGGCAAAAGTGCGATCCGCACCTTCCAAGTCCGGGTCAGTAATGACAACAGTTGGCTAGATCGACTGGCTCAAATAGCGCCAGAGACCGCCCGTGACACTCCCGAACTCGTCATGCGACTCTTGACCGAAGGTTTTGGCCTATACGAGTTGGACGCTATTGACGTCATATTGCGGCTGTGTGAGCAAGAACCAACTCTCGCTCCAGCGCATCTCTTGAACTAAGGGCTACTGACTAGTCCAGCGCCATCAGTTTGAGCGGGAGGGAAAAACTCTGCCCGTCTCGCTGGATGTGTACGGTGATTTTCTCCCCCGCTTTGCGCCCGTCTAGCGCAGTGTAGAGGTTGTCATAGTTCTTAATGCTCATCTTGTCGATTCCGACAATGACATCGTAAGAGATATTCCCGTTTCGCCGTTGCCGAAGCCCGCGCAGACCCGCCTTCGCAGCAGAGCTATTGCGACTCACTTTGGCGATGACAACGCCTACGACTCCATTGGAGCGAGCTCTGCTGTCGGATATCAGCTCAACACCCAGCCCGGCCCGTCGAACTTTGCCATACTTAATGACATCGGGGACCACACGTCGAACGGCGGACACAGGTACGGCAAAGCCGATTCCTGCAGAGTTACCTGTCTTGGAGTAAATCATCGTGTTGATGCCAATAAGACGCCCCTGAGAGTCGAGCAAGGGCCCGCCTGAGTTGCCGGGGTTAATCGCAGCATCGGTTTGCAACATGTCACGAATGGTCACGCCTTTAGCGCCTTGCATGTCCCGGCCTATGGCAGAAATGACGCCGATGGTGAGGGTGTGGTCAAAGCCAAAGGGATTGCCGATTGCGATGGCCTTTTGTCCGACCTCAACCTGGTTGTTCGCACTCGGCAGTTGAATGGGAACCAGAGCCTTCCGTGTGTTTACCTTCAAAACCGCGATGTCTTTTTGTGGATCACCACCAATGAACTTGGCGGGCAAAGTCGTGCCATCATAGAAGGTGACATCGAAAGTGCGTCCGTTCTCGATGACGTGGTAATTGGTGACAATATAGCCTTGGCGATTCCAGATAAAGCCCGAGCCACTTCCGGCTTTGGCAATGGAGGTTTGTGAGTTCCAGCGATTGCGGCGCAATTGATTGTTGGTGACAAAGACGACAGAGGGCGCTGTGGCTCGAAAGACATCCACACTATTTTGCTCATATTCGGTGCGCGCCCCGGCGCTCAAGGGGCCAATTGCCGGAGCCGATTTCGCTGGCAGAGCGGCTGGCTCAGATTCGCCTTTAGATACCTTGTCTGAATAGGACTCTTGTACTTGAGCGCACCCAGCGAGTACGAGGCTGCACGCGAGCAAACAGAGACGATGACGAGTAGTTATAGCGGGCATATTGTGGTTCCTAGGTGGCCTGGTGTGGAACACCAGAAGTGTGAGCGGTAGCGTCGCCTAAAGTGTACGCTTGCTTGGCCCCAGAGTGGCGGTAAGAGAGTGCGCAATTTTGTTGGGCAAGGCCATGTGTAGTAGCACGAAGTGCTCAAGTGGGCCGGTGTGGAAATGCTGGGCATGACATTGTTGAGATGGCGTGTGCATACTGGGCATTCGCAATGAGCGACGAAAATCACAACGAGAGTTCCAACGAGAACGCTAAGTCAGACGCGGACTTTGAGTCAGACATTCACGACTTCCGTGAACTCTTGCGCAATGACGATCTGGACGGGCTCATCTCGGCCCTGGAAAATCCCGAACTCTATCGCATGACTTGTGATGACGAGCGGTATGTCGCGACTGTGATGCAAGGAATTTCTGCCCTCGCGTGGGATGAGCCGGCGATGGCCAGTGAGCTATTGATTCGCTTTGACGTTCAGGGCAAGCGTAGCGCTCGAGACAGTGATGCGGGACAGGCTGCCTTTGCGTTAATGGCGGCGTTGGAATGGCGGCAGCTGCGAGCGTCTGGTTGGCAACTGTCCGAGAACCTCGATGGACTGAAAAAGTATTTACAAAACTATCCAGCGCTGCACCGAGATCAGAGCTTGCGGGAAGAGATGCACGAGGCCTTGGTAGCGAACGCAGAGGACTATGCGAGCTTTTGCGAAGAGCTGGCACAGCGCGGACAAGTGTTGCCAGCTTGGGTTTCGCTCTTGTCTGATAATTATTCACTGTCCGGTGATGTGTTGTCCGGCGACAAAATGTCCGAGACTTTGGAAAGCACCGAACTGCCAGCGCTAAGCGACTCTCAAGAAGTAGCTCTGCGGGATACGATTGTCGAGCTACGGGCGAGTTTGCAATCCCGAGTGCAGACCTATCTCGTTTGGGCTCTGGCAATCGTCTCGATGGTTGCAATGCCCAACGCCATGGGTGCTCTCTTGGCAATCGGTATACTCGAAGGCGGCATGCTGATTGGCGAAGGCCGGTCCTACGAGTCCATCGTTCGTCCTCGCCTAGTCAAGCTGGCGGTCGAGCACGGGGTCGGGAGCAGCCATATCCTGCAACAGCTCTACAATCGCAGCAAAGAGGCAGGCAAAGTCGGCAATTTCGATATCAAGATCGAAAACGATAGCGGCTTGGAGATTTTGGCTGCACTTGGACGCTCGACTCTTAGTGGAGCCGCGTAGTCGCCTTGATATAGTTCGCGACAATGAACGCCAACTGGAAAGTTTCTTCCATCGCTTCTCATCTCGGGCTTTTTCTGCTGGGGATTATTATTGCAACCGCAACGTCGGCGCAGAGCGCTCCTTCGGGGACTAACGCGAATACGAAACGCTATGCGGCGCTAAACGCTTTCGCCCAAGCTCTCTCGATAATGGCGAAATCTCATGTCGACGATGTCAACGAGCGCGAGCTTATCTATGGGGGGATTTCTGGTATGGCGGCTCAGCTCGATCCACATTCGGTTTTTTATAGTCCGGCGCAATACAAACGCTTGCAGCAAGATACGCAGGGGGAGTTCGGTGGAGTAGGGATCGAGTTGGGTGCTGGCATTGACGGTTCTCTTCACCCACGCATCACCGCCGTAATTGCGGACTCTCCGGCTGCTCGAGCTGGCGTCATTGTAGGAGATTCTCTGATAGCGGTCGACAACAAAGAAACCGTGAAAAATGGCGAGGCACTCGCTGGAGCTAAGGCATGGTATTCGCGGGTCCGCGGAGCTGTGGGCACGAGAGCCGAGCTTAGAGTCAATAGAAAGGGTTGGCAGAAGCCCCGCGCGATTGTGATGATGCGGCAGCGTGTTGCGATTCCCTCGGTGTTTGCCAAGCGCTATGGAGCAGTGAGCTACATTGCGATAAAGCGATTTCGGGAGGCAACGGTACGAGACCTGCGAGCCGCGTTAGAGAGCCACTTGGCAAAGAAATCACCGAGGCTTATCTTGGATTTGCGTGGAAACCCGGGTGGCCTGTTGGATAAGGGAATCTCGGTTGCAGATATTTTCTTAGACAAAGGAACGATTGTCAGTGTCGAAAGCAGGGGTAGCCACGCGGCCTTGGTCTCTAGGGCCCACACCGCCAACAGCTATATTGGATTTCCAATGGTTGTACTCGTGGACGAAGGTTCGGCGTCGTCATCAGAAATAGTCGCAGCCGCGTTGCAGGACAATCATCGCGCCGTTGTCATTGGCGCGACCACCTATGGCAAAGGCAGCGTGCAAACATTTTTTGACTTGGTCGATGGCAGCGGCATGAAGTTAACGACCTCGCGATACCTAACTCCGGAGGGCAAAACACTAGAGGGAGAGGGGGTTGTGCCAGACATTCCAGTGGATGCCTTTGCCGCCGAAATCATTGGGGCGAGCCCTAACTCGGGTTCCACTGGCGCCGACACCGCACTAATGAGAAAAGAACTGACTGTAATTCAAAGAGAATCGTTAGATGCAGATCTTCAGCTGTTTAAGTCATATCAGTATCTTACGGCGAATCGCTAACTAGACTTCTGGACCTCCTTTAGATCTCTGGAGCCTCTCTGACTTGACGAGGCCCTCGCCCAAAACTAGAATTTACACTAGCTTGCAAGATCGCTCTGTGGCGCACTTCACTTTTGGCAGGCAACCAAGTTTCCAAGTACATGTACAAACTTATCATTCAGGACGACGAGGGGAAAACCACGGTCGTTCCCCTGATTCGTGAAGAACTCACTATCGGGCGGCAAGACGGCAACACGATCCGGCTAACGGAACGCAATGTCTCTCGGCGCCATGCGAAGTTACTGCGAGGGCAGGACTCCATAATGATAGAGGACCTCGACAGCTACAATGGCGTCAGGGTCAACGGCACGAGGATTCAAGGCAAGGTCGAAATCAAAGAGGCCGACCGTGTTCAAATTGGTGATTACCTTATTGAGGTAAAAGCCGAGCAGGCTGCCACTGTAGAATCCGAGCAGCAAACACAACAGATGGAACAGGTTCCGGTTCCGGTTCCCGTTGACTCGTCTGGTGCTGAAACTGTGCCTACCGCCTCAGCGTCCGGCTCTGGAGATATTGACGTAGCAGCGCTGGCTGCGGTTGCTGAGCAACCTGAAGAACTCTTCCCCCGAATGGTCGTGTTGTCAACAGCCATGGCGGGACGTGAGTTTTCGCTCAACAAACCGGCGATGGTGATTGGCCGAACAGAGGACAACGATCTGTGGATCAATCACCGATCAGTTTCACAGCATCACGCGAAGATTGTCCGGGAAGGCGATAGCTTCACCATTGTCGATCTTCAGAGTTCCAATGGTGTTCGAGTAAACGGTGAAGACTACGGCAAGGTAGAACTTAGGCGTGGAGATCTAATTGATCTCGGACATGTTCGCTTGCGCTTTATCGGAGCCGACGAAGATTTTGTTTTTGGCCGCGATGCTCATGCAATCGACATCGGCGAAGAGGGAAAATCCAAAGGAATTTGGATACTGCTAGTTCTACTTCTAATCGGTATTGGTGCCTTTGTGATGTTTGGCAGAGGTGGCGACGACAAACAGAGTTCAAACTCTGTTGCAACTGATAAACCAGTCAAAGTTGAACCAGACGAGATTGATACTCCAGTTGTGCAACCCGACCTTGTGCAAGAGACCTTGGATGCGGCTGTCGCTGTGGTTCCTGTTGCTGACGCTGCCGTTGCCAAAGTAGATAATGTCGACTCAGATGCGTTGGCCGCCTTTTTGGCATCGGCTGTGGAATTCCGCACTAAAAACGAATGGAGCGAAATGAGTGCTGCTGCGAAGTCAGCGCTGGAGCTTGACCCGAGTAATCGGAAAGCACTTGAGCACCAATCCTTGGCGAGATTCGAAGCTGGCAATCAAGACAACTTTGAGAAGTTTCAACTGGCAGTAGGCAAACAGCAGATTGCCAAGGTCGCTCTCTATTTCGAGCAGATCGACGAAGCTTCCGTCTACAAGATTAAGGCTCGTTCCGATCACGATAGGGTCAAACAAAACTACAAAACGGCTCAACTCAACTACGCAAAAAAGCTTGGTAAACGGAATGATTGCGATGGTCTCATACAGCAAGCTGCCCAGATTCCAGATGAATGGCCCAATATTCGAGACGCGATACAAGCCGTGAAATGCAAATCTAGTGGTGCCGCGAATAAGCCCAACAACAATAAGCCCAACAACAATAAGCCCAACAATACCGTTAAGCCCAAGGCAGAGACGATGACCTCTGAAGAGGCGGCTAAGACCATGACAGAGGCCCAAGCAGCAGTACGAAATAAGCAATATGGCAAGGGCGAAAAGGCCTGTATTCGGGTGTTGAAGGCATTTCCTGGCAATCAGGCTGCTGCCATCACATGTGCTGTTGCCGCATGCAACATGAAAAAGAGCCAAGCGGCGTTGCGGTATGTGCGAAAGATCAAAGGCCAACGCAAAAAGAACCTCCAGCAGCTTTGTACTCGTCTTGGTGTTCCTGGCTTCGGCGAAGAATAGTCAAACAAGTTCGTGTAGCAGCCTGAAGCACGAACTTGAACAAAGTGCTAGTCCTGACATGAAGGTCGCCATTGTGGGTTTGCATCCCACTGTGGATTGATCTCGCGTCCCTGGTGTAGTACACGGGATTCGGAGGAAAATTCCAGCGGTTTCGGGAGCTTGAGCATTCATCTGTGAGTAATGCCCTTGTCCCCTCACCAAGTCACTTCACCCCTCCAGCGAGGCTTCTTACATGTACAAGTACTTGTCATTCGCAGCCCTAGCAGCTGTCACAATTTTCTCAGCAGAGGCTAGTGCGCAGTCGACAAAAGTCGGCGGTAACATCGATATCAATGCCTTCCGTCCGGCGATGGATTCCCGAGGGTACATCACGGTGAATGCATCTCAGGTGCTCGGACACAAGGAACTCTCCTTTGGTCTAGTCACCAACTGGGGCAAAAGTGTTCTTACACTTGAAAGCGGCGGCGCTATCTATGAAGTCGAGAACATCATTTCTCCAACTCTCATTGGCGCTTACGGACTAAAACTGGGAGGCGCAGAGCTTGAATTCGGGCTCTCGATTCCCTTCCACGTAGTGTCCGGTGATCGTGGTCCTGACTTCGAAGGAATTCCAAACGATCCCAATGACAACAAGAGCTTCGGTTTTGAGAGTCAGGGAATTGGCGATGTTGGTGTCCATCTAAAAGCACGATTCTTGTCGACCTCTAAAGGTCCCAAAATCGGACTTGGTGTGATTGCATCTATCTATCTTCCAACTGCAAGCGAAGACGATTCGTGGATTGGCGAAGGTAAGCCAACACCACAAATTATGGCGATTTTGGACAAGGAATTCGGTGACGAGCGACGTCTTCGAGTTGCGTTCAACGCTGGTATCCGTCTTCGAAGTGGAGACCATAGCTTTGTCGACAATCAAAACGGATTCGACCGAGCAGATCCCAACACTCCAGCTACCAACCTGACCGTTTAAGCAAAAGCATCGATTCCCTTCGGAGTCGGCATCGCTTACGCGCTGGTTCCACAGAAGTTTGACCTGGTTGCAGAGACCTTCGGTGCGATTCCACTGGGCGGCGAGAACTGGTTCCCAGCAGAGGCAATCGGCGGCGTTAAGCTC
>JAESTW010000571.1 GCA_016763395.1 Kofleriaceae bacterium | reverse complement strand
TGGTGACAAGCGCAGCTACCCTATCATCGTAGCCCAGCTCACTAATGGCGTACCTGGAGTCAAGTCCTCCCATGGAGTGGGCAATTATATTGACCTTGTCCGCATCAAACTCTAGTAGTGCTCGATCAATTTCGAGTGCGAGTTCTTCGCCTCGGACAGTGACACTTTGAAAAGGGGAAACGCGCGCGACGTATATTTGGTGGCCATCGCTTCTCAATGCCTCAACGATCGTTGGGTTTACGCCCCACTCATTTTCTGGGCTGCCATTAAAACCGTGGGCTAAGACTATTGGATAGTTTGTCGCAGTACCTGAGGGTGAGGGGAAAATGGGATCTGCTGGACAGAAGAGGTTGAGTGTCCCACACAGGCTTAGGTCGCTTTTGGTCTCAATGTCGGCAAGCTCCGTACAAGTTAGTCCGGCGAGATCTTCTGCCGATGCTGGATCGCACTGAAATGAGCTGGCAGCTTCTTCGCCATAGCAGTCCATAAGTAGTTCTTGGGCTTGCTCGCAAGGGGAGGAGGAAGACTGTTGTTCTGCACAGCCTAGGGCTAGAACACAAGATAACGCGAGTGGATATGTAATTAGTTGCATGGGGAAAGTTCGGTGCGGCCCTTTGGAGAGCAATAGGAAAACGGAGTGTCGCATGGAGTTGGCAGTACCGCTTGTTCGTTTTTGCAATGTGTACTTGGCATTATCGCAATGCAGAGCCTACTCATGTAACTCGGGCAGGTTTCCTTCCAAGAGTGGTGCCTGGGAGCAAATTGTTTCCACGCAAAAGTCCATCACCGCCCGCACACGTGGCGCTTCGCGTAGGCCTTCATGCGTGAGGATCCACAAGGGAAGCATGACATCAGGTAGTACTGGGCTAAGCCGGACGATGTTTGAGTAACTGGCAGCATCGGCACAGGGAAGAACTCCGACACCGAGTCCGGCACACACTGCCTTGTCAAACATGACTCTTCGGTCCACTTTCATTGCAATCTGCTCGGACGGTATATTGCGCTCTTCCCACTTGTACTGCGGCGACGATGCCAAAAGCTCATCAAAAACGATCCACCGTGCATCTTCGATCCCCGTCCACGGATGTTCCCTTAGGTAGTTTTGGGAGCCGTAGATCGCAAATGCGATGTCCACTAGTTTGCGACCGACGAGACTTGGCGGTGGTTTAGCAGTGACGCGAAGGGCAATGTCTGCCTCTCGCCGTTGTACATTGACAATTTCAGCAGAGAGTCGCCAATGCGTCGTTAGCTTTGGGTAGCGTGCTTGCAAAATCGGTAGTTGCGGACAAAGTAGCAAGCCGATGGCCTCTGGCGCGGCAATGATTACGTCACCTCGGACAGTATCGTCTTGGCTAACAAGACATCGCTCTGCTTGGAGCGCACGTTCTTCCATCTCTGTGGCCAAGTGTACGAGGCGCGCTCCCGGCTCTGTGACTTCAGAGCGCTCGGCTACCTTGATAAAACACCGAACTTTATGTTGCTTTTCAAACTGTTGAATCCGCCGATACACCGTGGAGTGAGCAACACCCAACTGTCGACCAGCAGCGGTTAGCGAGCCTGTTTGAGCCACCGCAAGTATGTAACGCAGATCATCCCAATGCATTGCGCAGAGACTATATGTCAATATCGATGTCTATGCGAGTGCAGTCATCCGAGATTTTCGCAGTTCGGAATCCTTGTCCGACTTTGTGCACATCGGCACTGCGTCATTGCCAATTTGAGAAGTGCCCTCGTTTAAAACCCTACCATTTGCTAGGCTCAGGAGATGCGCAAACGCCACGTTACTCCCGCCCTCCTCCTCCTCCTCGTGGCCACGGGTGGCTGCAAAGGTGACGACAAGGCGAAGAAAGCAAGGCCAACACCAGAACAGACCAACAACGCCGCGGGCACTCAGAAGACAGTGCCAACGGACAAGACCACGGCCGAAGCTAAGGCCGGCGCCGATTCAGAGGACAACGCGGAACTCCCGCAAGAGCACAAGGCCAGGATCAACGCCGCCTTCGCCAAGGCGGGCCTCGAACTCGGCCCCGCGCCGATATCCGAATGGGAGTTTGAGGCTGGCGGTGGGTCCTTCTTTGACTGGACAGAAGATGGAGCGCACTACATCACCTACGATTCGGTCGGACACCCGGAAGAACCGGGTGGCGCGCCCTTCTGGGTCAGGTTTATTCAAGTCAGAAACATTCACACGCAGAAGGTTGTGGCTGCCTTTCGGAATACCCCCTTTGAGGATTCTAACTGGGGTGACGAAGTACAGCCCTATGGCAAGGAAGAGAAGGGGGCAGCACAGTATTGGAAGACTCTACCCGACCGGACAAAGGCACTCGAGCATGTTCTCAAACTCGGAGTGGACCTGAAGGGCAAGAGCCGAAAATCCAAAGCTCCTGAGGGCAGCGAGGTCATTGCCAAATTGGTCGGCAAGGCCCCACGCAAATCCAAATTCAGCCTGAAGAAAGACAAGGAAGGCACGGGCTACGATTTCCTATGGGACCACATCAGCTACCTAAATGATGGCAAGGACGATAGTGAGAGGAAGCACTACGCTCCCTTCATCCATGTGGAGCATTCGCGAGGTGGGAGCAGTCAGCTCTTGGTAAAGATGCGCTCTCGATGGTCCTTTGAAGATATCCGCAGCTTCGCCGACGAGCGCAAGACCTATCTAGAGGGCAGCGTTTGGCATGCCTTTGGCCCTAAGGGGAGACGTGTGCGTGTTTCGTACTACGAACAGGTGGTCGGACAACACGAGGAGAATGGTGACATTTCGCGAGGGCCTACTACATGCGTGCAGTGGGGCAGCAGATCAAGATTATCGATGCGGGTGTGGGCGAAGAGAACGCACGCAAAGCGGCGCAACTCTTTGATGCTGCCGGACTGCACGTCACAATCGTCGAGACCGCCAAGGAGCCCACCAAAGGTGTGACCTTCTACTTTCGCGGCGAAAACGGAAAGGCCAGCGCTGAAGCTGCCGCGAAGCTTTTACCGACTGCTATGTCCGAAGAGTTGACAAAAAAAGGCTGGGTGGATCTCATCGTGGTCCTCGGCTCCTGATGAGAGCGTTGTGGCGACCACAATGAGAAACTGTACTGCCCCGTGGTTCACAGAATCCAGAGGGCCATCCAAACCGGGGACACGTAATATGGATCATAGTAGGAGTGGTAGTACTCCTCTACGAATTCTTCTTCATCCTCGTCGTCCTCGTCATCCTCATCCTCCAATTCTTGTTCTGCTCGCTTGAGTTCTAGGTTAAGTTCTGCCCCCTCTTTGATGATGTCCTCTAGAAACTCCTCGCCTTCGGCTCGGCCATCTTCGGGGTCATCAAACCCGAGATCGTCGATTGCAATGGCGTCATTGCAAATCCTTTCGATTTCTTGCCAGAATTTGTCGCCTACAAGAGCGAGCTGCCAGTTGTTTTCTTCGTGAAAAACACCTTCATTGTCGAAACTTAGAAAGACGATAAGAACAGGATCAATCCCTTTGAGCTCGGCGATGGGAATGCGCAAATCACTCCAACAGTCACGGCCTAAGAATTCATCCCAATCGCTCTCATCTTCAAAATCAAAAATTCGGTCAAAAGCAAACACTCCCTCGTCCAAATCCACCGATGAGTAGAT
>JAESTW010000570.1 GCA_016763395.1 Kofleriaceae bacterium | reverse complement strand
GATGGCATTAATTTATTGCTTATTAAAGCCTTGGATGAGAAAATGGCCCAATTAGAAAATCAGGCCATCACATTGGCAGAAATGGAAGCTGAGCTAGCTGAGTTAAAAGCACAGCGTGAAAAATTGTATGCTTTACTAATTCGATTAGAGGAAAAAATGGCAGCGGAAGAATTAACTGTAGCCCCTGTTCCTGAAACGGAAGAGGATTTGCAAACGCGCTAACTAAATTTAGAACGAATTTTGCCCTGCACGCGATAAATTTTATCGCGTAAGGTGTGCTTCTTCAAAATTGACTTCACCTTTTTTATTTCAGTCTCGGCTAATGTTTGATTGCCTTCTATTTTAAATTGCGCTTCTATAATCCTTAACGGATTATCAACCGTGTATTTTTTTAACCATTTTGAACCTTGTTTGGCCAATTGATTATAGCTTTCCTTTTCTGCTATAAAGGCTGTTAATCTCTCATGAATATCTTCGGATGTTTTTGCGTTTAAGAGAGGGTATAAATCTTCATAATCTCCTTCATACAATTCGTCTTCACGATAATGTAAAAGCGGAATATTAGATGCCAACGTTTCATTAACAACGCCACATGTCAGCCAACTATTGTCAAATTGCCCGCATGAAATGTCAGCCATATTTAAGCCAAGCATAATTTCTTTACGTGGCATTAATGGCATCCATACAATATTCTCATCAATCTCAAGCGCGCTAATTAGCTCTTTGGATGCTTGAACATTCATGCCATAATCGAAAAATATGAGCTTGGCTTTTATAGATGGATTGGCTTTAATATAATGGGCAAAACCTTCTATTAAAATATCGTTACCTTTTTGGTGAATAGCCATGTTAGGGCTTAAATCGAACCCATTATGTCTCGAATGGGAAAAGATGATTAGATCATTTTCTTCTCGCAATTTTTTGAAAAAAGGATACCATTGTAATGATTTGATTTGAGGATTTTTTTCAAGATTAGCATATTGCGGAATATAAACCATTGGACCAGATGTATTGTGATATTGAGCCGTAGTTTTTAGTTTATTCTTATAAGGGAAATGAATCTCGTATTCATCTGGAAAAAGAATTGTTTTGCACTGTTCAATCCCTATTTTTTGCAATTTACTTAAAGTCTCTTTTTCACTTAGCCACCAAACTTTATTGGTTCCTTTTCCCCGTTTTTTTTCAAATGGTAAATCGTAAATATCACTGCCATGTGGAATAAATACATCTAGCTTTTTTCCAATTAAAGTGGTAATCGTAGGAGCCAAATCTGTTCCGATAAAAAAATCAAAATCAGCTAATTCTTTTTTGAGAAGCTCAATTGAATTTGCTTTGTATAAAGTAGATTTTGTGATTGGCAATGACTTGTAATATTCCAAATAATTGTTGTCATAAGAATCGGAAGCAGGACTAAAATGTGCCGGTTCGCACACGGAACCCAGGGACTCAATCCCCTCATCTTCATTTCCTTTGACCAAAAAATCGATCCGCAGGCGATTGTTGCCACCGTCGGGCTAGAAGCGAATGGCACAACCTTCGCCGCGCGCATTGCTAGCTCTGAGGAGATTGCGGGTGACGAGGTCGTTAAGGGATTGGTTGAAGCAGCAGAGAAGCGAGACAACGGTACAAGATGGATTGTAGTAACGCCCAAGCAGTCACTGCCCAAGGACAGTCTTGTCATCGTTTCTGTCGGCAAAGGGACGCCTTCGGCAGAAGGTCCACGTCTCACGACATCCAACCAAAGCTTTACCTTTCGGACGTACGGGCCACTGAAGATCGTAAGGAGTCGTTGCGGCTGGGATTGTAGGCCGGGTACTCCTTTTTCGTTTGAGTTTAGCAATTCGCTAGAAGAGGAGGGATTCGAGTCTTCTTCGCTAAAATTTGAACCCGCGTTGGAGAAGGTCCGAGCACAGGTTCACAATCGCTGGATGACGATTCGCGGTCGCACTGCGGGGCAGACAACCTATACGGTTACGATTCCCGGAACTCTCAAAGACGAGTTCGGACAAACGCTAGGACAAGATGAGACGCGAACCTTCATCGTGGGAGATGCTCATCCACGTCTCACGGGGGCCAATGTGTTGGCAGTCGCCGATCCAAAGTCAGAGAATGCGAGCTTCGATGTATACAGTATCAATATTCCGTCACTGGATGTGAAGATATACAAAGCGAAAGTGGAAGACTGGGAGAAACACCTACTATTCACCCAGGGCAATCCTCGTCGTCCAAAACCAGCACCCGGGCGTAAAGTCTTCGACGGAAAAATCAAGCCTGAGGGTGACACCGACAGGATGGTGACAACCGCGATTGAACTCTCGCGTGCGATGAACAAGGACGGCAAAGGCCACGCAGTTGTCGTAGTGACTCCGACTAAGTGGCCCAATGACTACAAACCTGAGATCAAGACTTGGGTTCAGGTTACCGACATCGGTCTCGACGCGTTTGTTGACTACGAGAGTATGCTCGCTTGGACGACAGACCTTGCTACTGGCAAGTCTCTCGAAGGAGTAGAGGTTTCTATTTCGCATACCGACTATAGGGTGAATAGCAACTCAGAGGGCTTAGCAACGATTGCACTGAAGAATAACTTGAGTGCCGAGGGGGAACATCAGCTTGTAGTGGCTAAGAAAGGTTCCGATGTTGCCTTTATGCCGCAGACTACTTCTGCATGGCAGAGCTCGTCGGCTTTCACCGCCAGAGGGACCTTCGATGCTCTCAGGTGGTTTAGTTTCGACGATCGCGAAATGTACAAACCAGGCGAGACTGTCCGAGTTAAAGGCTGGTTACGGATTGCAGAAGGAGGAAAGAAGGGCGGACTTGTTGGCCTCGATGGCAATGCCTCAATGAGCTATACCGTGATGGGGCCGAGGGGAAATAAAATAGGTGAGGGCAAGGCTGAAGTTAGTCGTGTGGGAGGATTCGACCTGTCATTTGAGTTGCCCAAAACTCCAAATCTAGGACGGGCATACGTCTCACTGAGTGTGAGTGGAACCCGCGGAACTGGCACGATCCACAACCATAGCTTTCAGATTCAGGAGTTCAGACGGCCCGAGT
>JAESTW010000569.1 GCA_016763395.1 Kofleriaceae bacterium | reverse complement strand
GCCCACACGGAACCTTCAGTATTGGGATCTGAGATTCCGTCCCAAGATTGCGGAGTGCCAATCTCGCAAGATACGGTTGTGCTACTTGCAAAGAGGTTTTGTCCGCGAAGATCGAGAATCTGGGCCATGCCGAAGGTGCTATCAATGTCCGGCGATGCGTAGTAGAAACCACCCGCGCCGTCTGCGCTCAAGCTATGGTGGCTTACAAGATGTCCGCCCGGAGCCGGGCTGAGGTTCCAACACTGGGGCGAACTTGGAGCGGGAAGAACGCCCGCGTATTCTGGAGTCAAACCATCGCCGTCGCCAAGATAGGTGGTAATTCGGACCTGTGATTGGTTCGCTGGATCTGGCCTGACACTCCACGCGCGTGCATGCAGTGTCAGATCTATTCCATGCTGGGGATTGCGATCGAAACCATCGCGAGTGAAGCCAGCCTGTGCAGTGCCTACCATTACCTCTTCGGGGCTTACCTCGCCCCACAGTGGAGTTGTCGTCAGCAGCGAGGCTCCCGTTACTCCTGAGAAAAGGCCGACCAATGACCAGGCCATCTCTGTCTTGCCTTCTAGGTGAGCAAAGAGGAAAACAGGAATAGGAGGTGCGGGCTCGGGTTGTTGCCACAATTCCATTGAGGATACAAAGACCGCGGGCGTAGCCTCAAAGAGAGTGGAGTTACTGAGCAACGATTTCCCAAAGCCATCGGACAAGAGTGGGATTTGCACAGAAACAATAGCTCCTGCTTGGGACAATCCCCACCAAAGAAGGGTGGGCTCTTCATTCGCGTTTCGTGTGACGAGTGTTTGCGACTCGGTGAAAGGCAATGGCTCGGTTGCGAGCTCTACTGAAAGTGTTGTCCGAACCGGGTCTTGGCCTTGGACTCGATCAAGACGCACGATCTGCAGCTGGCTACCCTCTGTCCAAGTGTAGTATTCGGCTGGCACATCGGCAAAGGAGATGAGGGTAGGAGACGCGCATTCACAGGTAGCCCCTTCAACGTATGCTTCTGATTGAACTCCGTCGGTGCCTGTACACAATACAAAGCATGCATCCGGCTCTGGAGTGCCGAATTCAGCAACAATGTCCTCCTCCTTGTCGTGGACGTGCAGGGAACCGGTGATGATGGCTTCGGCCAGATCGCTAACACCTTCTTCGTAGATCGAAAATGTCCGCTTGCGTCGCTTGCTTGCGGTGACTATCGCGCTTGCAGTGAGCTGGCCGCTATCGCTTAAGAGCATACGCAGCTCGCTGTGCTCAGTGTCTTCGATACGCAGCGTTGCTGCGGCTACTGCCAGTTTCGCGGCCTCGATGTTGGCTTCCGACACATCACATTGCGCACGCACTTCGACTTGAGTTGGAGTCAATAACGGAATTGTTGCTGGGCGAATCTGCGTTAGTTCGCAGGACAGCGAAAATGGGGTAGGCTCGGGTTTTTCATCCTCGGCGCAACCGAACAAGGTTGAGATTGAAGTGGCTAAGAGTAGTGTAAGTACAGACGGATTAAGTACGGACATAGATGCTGTAGCGTACCAGTGTCTAGGGAATCCGCTGTAGCAATAATTGCTACAAGATGCGCTCAGCCAGGTTCGAGAAGAGCACCTTACACTTGGGATTTGTGCACGTGTTCATGTGCCTTTAGGCCCCGTACAAGACTCTCCATCGCCTCTGGCTCCATCGGGCACGCAAGCTACCTGGGAGAGAAATGGTGATTCAGTAAGAACTAGGGAACCACATTTCTCACCGGACGCGCAGCCTGCCTGGGTCACTGGATTGCAAATTGGCCCTGTGCCACAGATGCAATCTTGGACAGACGAAACGCGCCACTCTTTTGCTGCTTCGTCACACTCATATTCATAGAATGCGCCACAAATGGAGATGCCACATTCTGAATGCGAAAAGTTAGGAGGAAGTCCGCCCGGATACGCTCCACAAGTAGTGAACTCAATGTCTGCATCATCCGATTCACCGCAGCCACCGCCAACAACGCCCAGAGTCACAACCAGGACAGCTCGAATGAAACAATCTCGGACAGTCGTGCCAGCAAAGTCATAAAGCATCGTCACGAGCTACTATACCAGCTCCCCAATTGCAGTAGATTGACAGCAGCTGACAACAACAGAACTCTTCTAGCGCAGATTCGTATGGGCCGCATTTACCCAGTCGTCCGTGATCTGATTGGCCTTGGCACTGCCTTTGGCGTGCGGATTGCGCAAGTCAGCCGGGAATTTGGGCAGTCGATTGCCCGCATTGTCGACCTTGAAGGTCTCTTTGCCAAACAAGTATGGGGCGGCCATGTTCTTCCACAAGAGGTGAGTTGAGTTCCCCCAGAGGTGAGTTGAGCCCCATCCAATCGGTTTATGACAACAGCGATTACAGCTAGTTAGAGATTCCTTACCTCGGCATACACTGTGCATAATAGTGTCAGATGCATCGAATTCAAGTAGGTCTGGTCGCAACATTTCTCGTCCTACTTCTCTCTTGTACAGCGGAGCTTGGCCCTGGTTTCGAAGACTCATTTGGCCCCGATGCCGGCGACACCGAGCCAGAGTCAGAGACAGAATCGGATCCGCCGGAAGGTCCAGAACCCGGTCCAGAACCCGAGCCCGAACCCGGTCCCGAGCCCAAGCCCGAGCCAGAGCCGACTCCGAGTAATTCGCAGGTCTGCTATCCCGGCTCAGATCTAGCGAATACCACCTGCTTCGATCTAGTGGAAATAGGCGCATATACCTATCCAGCTGGCAGTGGCAATTACACCCGTCCCAACCGTTTTTTGGACGTCGATGCGGTCAACCTCAATACCTTTTTGACACCGAATTTTAAGCTCAGCGAGGTCTGTGTTCGTTCGAAAGGCAAGTATCAAGTGGCCCAGCCTCATGCCATCATCAACCTCCAAAATCTTCGCAACATGGCCGGACACGCGTTGACAGTTAACTCCGCGTTTCGTTCGCCGGTCTACAACGCCTCAATCGGCGGAGCAACTAAGTCGCGTCACATGTACGGTGATGCTTTTGATGTGATGCCGGGCGCAACTGGCAGAGATGCTCTTATGCAAATGTGCCGAGACCTAGGAGCCGGTTACGTCGCCAAATATGCCAACTCCGGACATATTCATTGCGACTGGCGCAGCGACCCATTGGACTCCGATTTCTTTGGCTCCGCTGCTATGCTCGTCGGACACGACACTTGGACTGTCGACGATTTGCAAGCTGAGATCCTGAACGACAATGGCGTCTACCGCGCAATAGCGACCGGTTATGATGAGTCAGAGGGCGAGTTCGCTCGAGACTGGATCGCCTACGACTCGGCCGGGAACGTACTCGCTGAGGTCGAAGCGATGACATTTGTAGCACCGGAAGGCACACACCGAGTTGAGCTTGTGGTTGGCGGTATGAAGCGCTTTGAGGCACCAGTGTTTGAACGCAGTGATCTCAACGCTCAGTAAAGACGGACTCTTTGGCGGGCAGTGCACCGGGCATGGGCCCTCAAGTACGCAATCTACCGTGAGAGAGCGAGAGCGAGCAGTTTGTACCATCGGGCTGAGGCTAGTAGTCGCCGAAACCTTCTTCCTCCAACTCCTCCTGAGTCAGCGGGCGTCCGATAAATTCTTCTAGCTCTTCAATCTCCATCGCCTCCTCTTCTCGTCGATAGTCTTCGTACTCGCTATCGGACAAAGTGTGTCCGACGTCTTCTTCCGCGTCTTTTCTAGCCTCTCGCTCCCACTCCTCTTCCCACTCTTGATCGCTAAGACTCGCCAATCGGTTCTCTTCGGCCCACACACTGTGCTTTGCTTTCGCAAAATACCCAGTTACCACTAACAGGCAAATTAGAAGAACTCGTGTGCCCAAGAGTTGTTTCTTCGAGCCCGAATCGAGCGTGTCGTTGTCCAGCGTTGTGTCGCAGATTTCACACCTCATTCGCAATAAAAGGAGAGCGACCAGTGCCAAAACTGCCGCACCTCCCCACTGCGCCATGATTGCGAAGCTTTTTCCGGCATACAATCGCAGAGCGATAAAGCCAAAAAAGGCGACTGGACCTGCGAGAAAAAGCCCAGAAGTAACCAGCGTTGGCTCGGGCCCTGCAGTACAATCACAGTAGGTGTTGTTCTGGCTCGCCGTGAGTGGCAACCGGGCCCTGTCCGCTGAGGCCCTGCCAACTGAAGCCCTGTCAACTGAGGCCCTGTCAACAGGAACAGTTGACAGTGGAGCCGTATCCAAGTCCAGATCTAGAAGAGGTAGCTTGTGTTCTTGCTCTCGGACGCCGTCCTGCTTCACGGTGGGCCTGGCGAGGTCTAACTCCAATTCATCATTTTTGATTTTCTCGGACTGAAACTTTACGATAAATTTGGCTGCCGCCGCAAGGTTTCGCAATCTGGCTGGGTCGCCACTTTGAGCTTCCTCCCGGTACAAATAGTCCTGCATCGCTGCCCTAGTCAGGCCTCCATTGCGTTCAAATAGCTGTCGCGCAAACTCATGCGCTTGCAAATGAGCTGTAGGAACTCCCTCTTGCACGAGCCATTCTGAATACTGCGCCTCTGTATGTATCTCCATCACCGCCTCCACCCTGTCCTCTGGAACTCGTCCATGCAAGCTCCCCTTGCCAATTGCCCCATCCTGCCATGAATCTTCAGACATAGCCAATGCTGTCCGAGGGACCTGTTCGCTATCGTGCATACCAGTAAAACGGGCCGAATACAACTCGGTGGCACTGTCCGGGCAGGTGTAGAAGCGCCTCTGTGGGCAATGGCTCAATCAGGGACTTGGCTTGTTGGCTGACCATGGCTACTGTCCGATGATGGCGTTGTCAAAAGGGAAGTAAGTGGGTAGTGTGTTCGTTCTATTCATCACCTGTACGTAGGAGCAACAACCTTTGGAGTCGACTACCAATGGCCTAGTAATGATCCTGATTTGGTTGCCGCCCGAGCCAGTGAACACTGGCCTGCGCTGTACAAACATCTTGAGTTGTCTGCCAAGGTGTGGATCGCGAAAAATGTCACCCGAGATACGGTGTTTGTTCCAAAGGGAAGCTCCGAGGGCGCTGAACTTCCACTTGTACTTTGGCTTCATGGCGAGGAAGCAATCCAGATTGTGGTCGAGGGCAAGAGCTTGCTGACGTTTTCGAGGTGGGTTTTGTTGGTGTAAGTGCGACACAGTCTTATGGACAAATTCCTTCGTGTGGACGGAGGATTTGGTTGAGGACGGACGACGTGTAGATGTGGCAATTGCTGAATTCCAGATTCGCGTTGGGCCGGACGCTCTGACAGAAGAGCGAGCGAAAAAAAAGGCACTGGAGATCCAGATTGCAGCGGCGACAACCCCAGATTTAAACTCTCCCACAGCGTGATAATCTTCTGGTACTGAACATCCG
>JAESTW010000568.1 GCA_016763395.1 Kofleriaceae bacterium | reverse complement strand
TGTTCTAATAAAATTCATGTTTGTTTTTCTATATATTAAATAGGAATTCTCTTCTTCCTCTACGACGGCGACGCAGGTGACTTCGGACAACCTCAGCTGAGTGCACTCCTGGCGCGCCGGCCCTTGGGCGCCTCGGACATCGGAGCTGCGTTACAGTGGGCTGGCAGACAAGAGGGCCAGGACCGGCTGCTGGTAATTGGCGACGGGATTTCGACCGCGGGTGAGGCTGAGCTCGGAAAAGTCGCCAAAAATCTGCCTCAGGCGATCTCGCGTATCGATGCGCTTCTCGTCGGCGGAATTCGAGATAGAGAGTCAGCAGCTCGTATGGTGCGCGGTACTCGGAGCCACGATGGCGTCATTCTGCGCGATGATTTCAGTGACGAAGAGATTGTCCGGCGGCTGGGAGATGCGACAGCGACGATCAAAGTTAGTATCGAGGGTGCTGCTTGGAACTGGCCCAACACAGTAAACGGGGTACAGCCAGGAGACGAGTTCATTGTCTACGGTGCATTCGCAGATGCGCAGGTCGCTACAGAGTCCGTCGTCGTCAAGATTGAGGGAAGCAGCGACATCACGATGTCGAGTTCTCTGGTACCCGGACAACTTCTGACACGCTCCGTTGTTCAAGCACAAATTTCTCGAAACCAAAACGAGCTGATTGAAGAGGAGAACAAAGCAAAAAAGGCATCGTTGCAGAAGGCAATCATTGCACTCTCCACGAAATACCGGGTGCTCTCCGATTACACGGCTCTGCTGGTATTAGAGTCGGACAGCGACTATCGGCGCTTTGGTATTGATCGAAGTGCCCTGGTCGACATTCTAAGCGTACACGATACTGGGATTCGCATTGAGCAGCGACAGCGTAATGTCCCCAAACCTCGGGTCCCGGCCACAGGCCAATTTGCGATGCGCAACAATAACGTGGAGCCATCGCAGGCGAGAGCCCAAGCTCAGGACCTGGCACGAAGAGCGGGAGTGCTCGGGCTGTTTGCGATGCCCAGCAACAACGGGAAGGCTCAAGGATTCGCACGAATGTCTGGTAGGCCTCCAGACTTTATGCAAGCAGAGACCGACCGGGACATATACAGAGCTATCGGAACTGTCGGTCAGATCTCATACGGAACTATCGGACATGGAGGACAGGGCGGAGTCAGCGAACAGGGCAATTGGGGAATGACCGCTCGGCGTGAGTCCGAACACTTCGGTCTCGATATCACTTCCAACGAAATTCGCTCGGCTCGCCGACAGAGCGGACAACGAAACAGACGCCCATATCCACAAGTTAGCCCCGAGAGGGCCTTGGTCCGAGGGGGCTTGGACGCCGCTGTGGTCCGACGCTATGTTCGTCGTAGGCTAGCTCGAATCCGGTTCTGCTACGCGCAAGAACTCATTGCGAAGCCAACACTAAAGGTGCGAGTCGTCGTACAGTTTGAGATAGATCCAGGTGGAAGGGTGAAGAGTGCATCACAAGAAGGCACCTCCGATCAACGATTGGGCGATTGTATTGTTGCTGTGATCAAGTCAACTATGTTTCCCACGACTAGCAACACGACCAAGGTCCGCTATCCTTTCTTACTACTACCGCCAGCAGCGCCTATGGCGACACCGCCAGCGAGTACTCATACTCCGCAAGCTACACAAGCGTGGGGGGATACCGGCGATACACAACAGCTGCCGCCAAGTGTAGATCCGAGCATCGCGGCCCAAAGAGCGGAAGCGCAGGGACCACCGGCACTCACCGGACAGATGGCGACCATTCACCAAGCCATTGAGCGTGGTGCGTTCGATCAAGCGGTTGCGAGTGCGCTGGCCTGGCGGACGGAAGAAGCGGGCAGCGTCATGGCACTGGTCGCACTTGGTGAGGCTCTGGAGGCTGCGGACAAAGACGAGCTTGCGGCACGGGCCTACGGATCGATTATAGATCTATTCCCATCCCGAGCAGACCTCCGCCGCTTCGCTTCGGCACGGCTCATAGCCCTTGGCAAGGGTGGCATCGAGCTGAGCATCGATAGCCTGAAGAAGGCAGCGGCGCAGCGTCCCGGGCATCTTAGTGTGCACCGACTCCTGGGCTACGCAATGCTTCGAAACGGCGATCTTGAAGGCGCGTTCAGTGCTATCGAGAAGGGGCTTGGCCAGCGCTATCCTAGTGCTCGCTTCGCGGGGGGAATTCGCATCCTACAAGAAGACCTCGGCATCATCGGACAGGCCTGGCTTGCCAAAAATTCCAGTAAACGAACCGAGATCAAAACACGTCTGCTTGTCGCCAATAGCCGACTCGCCACCAAGGCGTCGCTGCGATTTGTTCTGAATTGGGAAACTGACGCGAATGACGTCGACTTTCACATCTATGATGGTCGCGGAGGCCACGCCTTCTACAGAGAGCCAGCGCTTGCTACTGGAGGAAGACTCTACGCCGACGTAACCACGGGCTATGGCCCCGAGTGTTTCGCCATTGAAGGTCCGGCCCTTGCGTTTCCGTATGCACTGCGGATCCACTACTACTCTAGGGGCCCCATGGGCTACGGCATGGGCCAGGTGGAGATAATGCAACACGATGGCAAGGGCGGACTCAAGTTTGACACCCGACCTTTCGTGGTCATGAACGACAATGCTTTCGTCACCCTGGAACCGATCACAAAGGCGCTTTAGGGCAGCTTTAGGGATTCGATTTACTACCGCAGCCCGGCTTGTGTTGCAGCACCGAATCATCCAGACCGCCAAACACTTTATCTCTGGGCAGCTGTCCGCGGCTGAAGAGAGTTCGATCGCTCATCTTGCGAAACACCTCTTCGAGTTGAACCTGTACCTTCTCTCCTTCCAAAACACCGAAAGCTCGAGCGATGGCCTCCATTGTTGCCAGACCTCCTTCTTTGGGCTCCGAACGCAGGCGGTACATCGTCTCTGCGCCACCACTGGGCAAACCAACTCGCGGTAGATTCGTCATCCAGGGGATGCGCCTGGCCATCTTGCTCGCCTGGCGCCACGTGCTGTCAGGAACAACCAACCGCACCGGCCCGGACGCGAGATGTTCTTTGCTCAGCGGCACCGCTTCTTCGCATGGGTACAACAAGAGGTTGGTAAATTCGTCCGGTTTATCGAGCCAAGGACAAGCAACGCGCTCGCCCTCCCGCCCGTGAACCAGGACCTCACTGCCGGCCAGAGACAGCGCCGCGAGTCGTCCGGTATTGGTAGGCTTGCGTTCTTCGTCCCGATGAAGCACCAAACACAATCGGCTGGCGCAGTGAATATCGGGAATCTCGGTGCAAATGCACAGGCTTTGCAGCATGGCACAACGACCACAGCGAATATGGCCGTTATCACGTCTACTCATCGCGTTGGCCCTTTCCTATTTGACCACGACAATATCGCTCGCGCTCCGTCCGAATGTCTCAGGAAAGTACATTTCCTCAGCCTTCGTAGGCGGAACTACAAATCGTCCGGGTGTCGTAGCCCTAGTAACGTAGCTATATTTGTGAACCCCAGCCCAAAGCAGCGAAGTAAAGGCCTCAACTCGCTCATCTCTCATATTTTGGTGCTCGTACCATGTCCGGTTCCACCACCAATAGCGACCCAAGCGGTTGTTCGATGAGCCGGCATCCTGTGGAATACTGCCCGTTACCGCAAGAGCTGGATTCATGGGTTCCAAGCCCGCGGGAAGTGGATCGACCAAGGCAACATGGTAACGGCGATTCTCCGCAACCATGGTCAAGCGAACCCGGACACGAGCACCGGCTTTGATTTCCCAGCTACCATCGGGCTTTCGAATCACATCCCCAGCATCGTCAACTCCTTCATAGGAGCGTTCGACCGCAAAGCCGTGGTCGGCAGCTTCTAGCTTTAGGTTCGAAGGCGCGTAGGTCATGCCGATACGGTAGTAGAGACGCCCTTTGCCTTTCTTGTT
>JAESTW010000567.1 GCA_016763395.1 Kofleriaceae bacterium | reverse complement strand
GATGCGTGCTGTTCCCGAGGAGCTACTGCAAGATGCCTCTTCTCTTGTTGTCGTCTATGGTGAGAGTGCAAAACCCGCAGTCCGGCGTGACAAGAGAACTCGCGAAGTGGCTCAGTGGTCAGCTGTTCGCCTCGGTGAGCCGGCGCAGCGATTTGATGCGATCGTAAAAACCGAGGTAGAGATGCCCAATGAACGTTTTCTGGATGAACTTGGGTGGACAGAAGAAAGTTTAGCGGGGGCGAGGCCGTACTCCGAAGTGCTAGAGGATTGGCGAGAATTTCTTAGACCCGGAGATGTGGCGATCGCTTGGAACAAGGGAACCTTGCGAATGGCTCAGGCACATGGACTGCTCGTCGATGGCATCATGCTCAAAGCGGTGTACGGAAGCGTCAGCAAGCGGACCTTTGGAACTCTCGATGATGTTGTTGCCTTTGAGCAGTTGATTGCCCCGGAGATCTCAGAACTCTCCGGGCGGGCTCGGACACGGATCGGCAATGCGATGGCAGTCACTACATTCTTGCGATCTTGGGCGATGAGGAAGTTGGCAAAATGACTATCGAGATACTATTTCAAGATGAGTCAATTGTCGCAATTAACAAGCCTTCGGGCATGCTAGTGCATCGCGGTTGGGCAAACGATAAAGTGGTGGCAATGACCGAAGTTCGAGATCAAATAGGACAGTGGGTCTATCCGGTGCATCGTTTAGATCGGGGCAGCAGCGGCGTGGTCATCTTCGCTCTATCCTCCGAGATGGCCTCGGTCTTAGGCAAGGCTTTCATGAATCGAGAGGTCGAAAAACGCTATCTTGCGCTTGTGCGAGGAGTCCCGCTGGACGAGGGCACGATTGAGCATGCGATTACGAAAAAAGAGGGTGGGCCGAAGGTGGATTCGACGACGCACTACCGCCGAATTGGTGTTTCTGGCCGTTACAGTGTAGTTGAAGCGATTCCGGTGACCGGACGTCTGCACCAGATTCGTCGCCACATGAAACACATCTCGTGCCCTCTTATAGGCGATGTCAAATACGGCAAGGGCGAGCACAATCGCCACTTTCGGGACAACTACAACTTGCACCGCCTGGCATTGCACTGTCACTACTTCGCGCTAGCGCATCCTGTAACAGGAGAACCCTTGCAGGTTCGGGCCCCTTTGGCGGAGGATTTGGCCAGCACCTTCGATGCGCTGGGCATTGCTATGGACGAGGATGTCGCCTCAGCAATGAGCGTGTCCGAGCGAGTCTCGGACTAATCGTTTCGCATCACTATCGGGCCATCGTCAGGACGAGGACCCGATGCGAATGCAGCGGTCTGCGACGTTCGCGTATACGTACTTGGTCGCAGTGAGCACTACTTACTTGTTACTTGGTCGCAGTGAGTTTTACTTTGAGTGTCGCTTTGACAGTAGCTGCTACTGGATCGCCCTCGGCTTTGCCAACACCGAAGTCATTTCGGTCAAAGCTATGAGTGCCGACGATGGTAATCGAGGTTTCGTCCTTCTCAGTTACTTTGAACTCGATAGGCAAGGTCTTAGTGACGCCGTGAACGGTGACGTCGGCAGATGCAGTGAACATGTCCGCCCCTTTTGCTTTTACGTCTTTTACTAAGATCGTTCCCTTAGGATGCTTAGCACTGTCGAAGTAGTCAGCCGAGACAAGGTGCTTGTCGCGTTTGCCAACACCGGACTCAATTTGAGTGAGATCAAACTCGATAGTTGCGGTGCCGCCTGCGATTTTTGCTGGGTCAAATTTTGCCTCAACAACTTTTAGTCCACCAAAGACAACAAGGATGGGATCTTCGGGCTTTGCTGGCTCGTGGCTGGTCTCGACTTTCAGGTAGTCGCCTGTCTCGTCCACAGTTGCGACATGCTTTTTATCGTGCTTGGGATGATCGCCTTCTGGGTGATCAGACTTGGGCTTAGTTGCAGTCGTATCGGTCTTGGGCGGGTCGACAGTCTTGGCTGCTGGCTCTTTTTTGGCAGGAGCGTCGTCTTTTTTGGCGTCGTCTTTTTTACAGCCTGAGAAGCTGAGTCCGAGTCCAATTGTGAGCAGTAGAAGTGTGTTGGATAGTTTGTTCATATTATTTCTTTGTGTGTTTCAAGATGAGGGTGATAAGTACAGGAACTTCGTCTTTATCAAAGGTTCCATCGTTCTCGATAATCGTGTCGGCTAGAGTTAAGGTCAGAGAAGCTTTAACGAGCAGATGGGGCGTGTCGAGAGAGACTCCGAGCTTTTCTGCAAGTGCTGGCGAAATACGCGTAATACTGCCACTAAAAGGCAACTCGTGAGTGCGATCGCCGAGGAACATGGAACCGGCGGCTTCAAAAAGTAGGGTGTCGCCTTCGTTCTGGGCGGATGTCATTTGTCCGAAGGTGAAGCGAAGGGTCGGATGTTTTTCGGGCTTGAGCTCTTCCAAGGCGTGGGTGTCTCTCAGATCGATTCCTGTTTTAATCGATTTTGCATCGACTTGTATCTCCGCGCGAATCGGCTGGGATAGGTCGCCTGGATCAAATTCCAGGAATCCTTTCAGCCCACCGGCGAAACGAGCTTCGAACTTTTCTCCGCCCGCAACCATCTGCGCTGCAACCGCCGCGTCCTTTTGCTCAATGACGACGTATCGTCCGGCGGGAAGGTTGGGTAGGCTGCCTGCAATGCCAGATTCGATTGTCCGAGCTTCTTCTGCGGGTTGCGTTTCTCTCGCCTCGTCCGGCGGCGCTCCCCCGATGAAAGCCAACAGAGGAACTAGCAGAACCAAGGCTGCCAGTCCTTCCATCGCCAGCGAGACACGAGCGAAGCCTTTTTTGCGTACAAAGTAGGTTACGACGACCACACCAATCGCTACCGCCACGCAAATCGCGAGCACGTCGAGCCCGAGCCAAACATACGAGTCGTCACTGCGGCGCCAACCCAAATCGGGGTCTGGCAAGTAAGGTTTTAGCGCCAGCTTTGTATATAGATTGGAGGTTCCTTGCCACAGCCAGCGAGTTAGTATCAACAGTGCCGCGATGCTGGGAATCAGGGCCGGTCTCAGGATTCGAAACCATGAATTCTTCATAGGGCGGACACTACCTTAATACGAGTGAAAATTCTTGCATGCAACTTCAAT
>JAESTW010000566.1 GCA_016763395.1 Kofleriaceae bacterium | reverse complement strand
CGCTGGATGATCAAAGTTATCAGGAAGCTTTTCCCGATGCTCTGACCGAGGTTCCGCGGTAGCGCGGCTAGGACTCAACCAAGACTTCGTCCCACTTCGAATCGTCGAGATAGTGGGCACGGCCTCGGTAAAACTCTGAGATAACGCCAACGAGAGAGATTGCCATGGCTATCCAGCAGAGTATCGCAGCCGCGTCACCTGCGTAGATGGCGGCGATGAGTAGGCCCGCACTGCCATAGGCTCGGATGCCGTAGCTGAGTGTGCTTGAGTTGGCCTTGTGACGTGAGAGCAGGTTGTCGAGACCACCGACTGCGAGCTCGCCAGCGAAGATAATCAGCATGGGCGCTGGCGCAACCGTGGTGTGAACTAAGGCGAGTACGCAGCAGACTGGCGTTACAATCGCGCCACCAACCCGGACGACATCGGCCCGGTGAAAACCACCACTCTTGTGAAGAGTGGGGATGGCGGTGAGAAGATAGTCTAGTCCGCTGAGCCAGGTTAGTAGGCAAATCGCGTAGACACCGATGTCGATGCTGGTGAAAATACTGTCCGGAATTGTGAAGAGAGCCACCGTCAGCCCTGTGAAAATCACGGCCAAAAGGGCGTTCATCGACAACTTCTTTTTTACGACTAAGAAATACACCAATGCCAAGAAGGGCAGCCCAGTGAGAACGGCGAGATAGATAACTAGCGTATTCTTTTCGACGAGGACAGTCAGAAAAAGGATCGCGATTCCCTGCATCTGTACCCAGGTTTTTACTTTGCCAAAGTAGCTAGTCTTGAGCTGCAGTCCGCGCCATTCGTAGGCACTTCGGATCGAGGTCACCAAGAATTCGCGGATAAAGAGAAGTCCGACAGCCCACACTGGGAAAAGTCCAAGGTGCATAAGCGGGAGGTACAAAAGTGCAATGAAGATTTTGTCCGCCAGTGGATCCATCATGCCGCCAAGGACAGTCGGTCCGTACTTTCGCGCCAACATGCCATCGACAAAGTCAGTGGATCCGATAATCGTTCCCAAGCCCACACTCCACCACCACAGAGTTTTACTCCCAGAAATGTTGGGACCTTGGTAAAGCAGCCAGGCCAACAAAGGCATTGCGAGCAGGCGCAATGTGGTGACCATGTTTGCCGATATAAGTGGTTTAGGCTGGGCTGCCATCGCGGGAATGTACCCACAAAGCTGCCGCTAGGACGAGACTGGGGCCGAGTTTTCTCGATAAATGCGGCCCTTGCTTCGAAATGCACAAGCAACCAGCCTGCGCTTCGTCGGCCACGACCACAATCGCGACGAAGGGAGTTCTTGGCTGTGGCGCACATGTCTAGCCCTGCATCCCTCGCTGCGGGGCACCCAGACCGCAAGGCCTCGCGCGTAACGCCTGCCCTTGCTTTACTGGCTCACATAATTGGAGCGGATCCAAATATGGTCGTGTCCCTGGCAACGGGTTGCTAAGAGTGAGGGAAGGAAGACAATCCGAACCCACTCATCACCACTTGTCTTAACGGAGACACTAGCTTTGACTGTGTTTGCTACCTTTGCCCACGTTGCACCGTCCGGCTTGCTATGAATCGGGGCTCCAGCCTCGAGTGTTACTGTTTTGAGGACGGGCAAATCGTTGCCACCACATCTAAGACCTCCACGGTAACTAGGCGGGCGGCTCACGCTGCCGGGCGGCCTGATGACAAGATCTTTAGGATCGGTGTCGGCGCCGAATGGAACGACGCCGACGCTGTGTTTGTGTTGTACATGCAGCTCGAGGAGATTGCAGTGAAAGCCAAAGCTACCGAGCCAAGGGGGGGCTTTGGCCACGATCGATCACGGAACATTTCTAAAGCACTTCGCAGCGCGCGACCAGGGTCGAATTCGCCGGTGGCTCTGCGCCGCCTCGCTCGATCGTTATCGCCAAGCCAGTGGGAGTCGAGTCGCAGCGCGCTACGTCCACATCGAAGTGATAGCAGGGCAGTGTGGTCGTCTCAGTATCGCACTCGGGGATACGCACTTCACTGAGACTCGGGCTAAGGCGCTCGGACACTGTGCAGATCGGTTGGCCATCGCTCAGTCGCAAGTCGCCATCGATGCAAGGAGTTCCCAGCGATTCGGCAGCGCTGCGTGCGATCTGGCGAAGGGAATCGCGCCAATCACCACTGCACAGAGAGGTGGCCGTAGCGTGTTGCTGAAACTCGGACAAAAAGGAGTCGATTCGCACGGCGGGCCTGGCGTACCTCTCGAGCTTTGAATCACAGTCTTGTCCGACGCAACAGCTTGGCGCTAGAGTGGGTTTGGCGTTCGAGTCAAGTACAACACGTACGTTGCGGCTAGGGCCAACAATGCTGGCAACAGTGATTTGCAGTGGCAGCTGCTTGAGGCTGCGCAAGAAGCTCGAGTACTTGCCGATATCATGCAAATACGGGGAGCGATCTCGGGGCTCACAGTCTTGCCGTTCACCAGTTGTCCGAGGTGAATCCGGATCACAGACAACACCAAACTCAAAACACCGAAATTCTGAAAAATACCCGAGCTGAGAATCGGCATTGTCCAATCGAGTGTCGTTGTTAAACATGGACAAGTCTTCAACAGAGCAGTCATCCTGATCGGTCACGATGATGATCGCGAGATTGGCGTCACTGCGAATAAACCCGTCATTGAGTATAGGATTAGAATTGTTCAGTGCTCGGAACATCGCCTCTAAGGGTTGTCCGAATCGACAGCCGCTGCTTCCCAGCTCGGCAATGCATGAGAAGGATTCTGATATTGTACCTTGGTAGTTGGTTTGTCTTTCTCCATCCGCCGCCGCAATATCGACAATGAAGCGGTCTGTCGGGGCAGTGCAGTCGTCGATCCTGGGGGTGTTTTGCAATGCACCGGTGTCGCCATTGGCATCACATCCGCTGACACTGTAGGGCCCAGCTCCTAAATCTGACGAAATGACACCGATATGCAGGTTGGGTCGCCCCGCGCCGAGCAGTTCGAGTTCGTCGATAAAAGCGCCAAAACCGCGGCTGAGGGCTTGTTGCCGAGTTT
>JAESTW010000565.1 GCA_016763395.1 Kofleriaceae bacterium | reverse complement strand
TTCGATATAGTTGAGTGACTTCTCCGTTCTATGGATATGGGGCAAGTAGTCCACCGTATGCAAAACAATGAGTCAGGGTCACACGCATTGGTCGCCAACACGCCAAGTGACTGGGGAGTGTGGATCAAGAAGCATCACCACCGCCTCGTCCTCTCCCTCTTGGCAATGTCGGTTCCCCTTCATCACGCGGAGGAGATTGCGCAATCGACTTGGGAGAGGCTGATACAAAAAGAGAAATCCGGACAACTAGATCGTATTGAGATGCCCGGACTAGCGCTGGCCCAAGCTCGTTTCCTCGCGCTGGAGTACTTGCGTAAGGAGCTACCTGCAACATCGAAGCAGGAGATTTTCGAAGAAACAACACTCGTTGCCAATGCACCAAACCCGCTAAGATCGCTAGTCAGCCGAAGCCAAATGGACACGGCTCAAGAATGCTTGGCGCGTGCTAGTGAATCCGGACAAACAGTATTCCGTCTATTCTACATTGAGGGGCTCAGCGCCAAAGAGATTGGCGAGGAAGTCGGGCTTTCACCACAACGAGTTCGGCAGACTTTATGCGAGCTGCGAGCCGACCTCCGTTCTGCGATTGGAGAGTTGTGTCATGACTAAGGATATTCCCAGCGCCCACATTTCGACTTCCACCCTTCAAGACTTTGTTATGGGACACCATGAGTCGTTGGAGCTAAACAAGATGTCCGAGCACATGAAGTCGTGCGAGACTTGCAGTAACTCTCTTGCCGTAGAAGCCCAGGCAGAAATTGCGATTCGAGACGTGGCAGAGGCTGCACCGTATTGCCGAAGTTGCCAACACTTCATCGAGGGCAGTCGGTGTTCTCACTGTGGTGCTGTTTCTCGCGTTCGTGGCTACGAGATCGAGCGCGTCTTGGTACAAAACTCCCATGGCCGGATGTACTTAGCCCGGAGTGAAGAGGGCCGCCAGGTCGCTCTCAAGGAGTTGGCCTTTGTGCAGACTCCCAGCACGGACGAGCTGAGCGCTTTTGAACGCGAGTCTACGATTCTTCGAACATTGTCGTATCCCACGATCCCGAGATTCTTGGAGGCGTTTCAAGAAGGCGATGGTGTCGAAACCCGGCTCTATCTCGCACAGGAATACATTGAGGGACAGTCGTTGTCCGAACGCTTTGTAGTTCAACAATTCTCAGAGAAAGAAGCCCACAAGATAGCAAAATCGGTTCTCCAGACTCTGGTGTATTTACAGAGCCTATCTCCCATGGTGTTTCACCGGGACATCAAACCGGCCAACCTGATGTATCGGGCCAACGATAGCATCGCAGTAGTGGACTTTGGTGCCGCAAGAAGTTTGGGTGCAACGGCGGGGGCGACTCTAGTGGGCACCTTTGGCTATATGCCCGTTGAGCAACTCGGTGGCATCGTCGATGCAACAACCGACGTCTACGCTCTGGGGATTTCTCTGTGTCACCTTTTGACAAGGCGCGAACCTTGGCAACTTATGGAAGATCGGAAGCTGCTCGATCGAATGAACGTTTCTGCACAATTAAGAGATGTCATTACCAAAATGGTTGCCCCAAAGCGATCTGATCGGTATCAGAGTGCCGCAGAGGCACTGGCTGCTCTTAATACGAAGGACAAGGTCCACGCCTCGTCCCCCCGGACATCACGCCACTCACCCCTCTCACCCCACTCACGCCAAGGACTTCGCATGTGGCTCGTGCTCGTCTCCGTAGTAATGCTCGGCATCGGTGTTGGGCTAGCTCTGTCGAAGGGAGAGAGTGAACCAAGCCCACCAACCTCCGACACTGCGGACACCCCGAGTAGCGAAACTAAGGCCGCCGCTAAAGCGCCGCTAGGTGCCACAATTGAGATAGCATCCAACGTTCCTGCCACCATACATTTGGGAGGCGACATACTCGGAAAAACCCCTATCCAAATGGCCGGTCTCCCGTTGAAAGAGCATCAGTTCACCGCGAGTCGTCCGGGTTACAAATCCGAGACCGCGACTATTACCCCAACAATAGGTCAACACAGCCAAGTACTTCTCAACCTTATCCCAACAAAAGTCAACCAAGCGGGGGAATTCCAACGTATCGCCGGAACGCGCCAGATTCATCCGACAAACGAAGACATCGCCCAAATGTCGAAAAGCGGGATGTCCGAATTCATCTTCAAGGTTAGTGTTTGTGTTGAAGCCGAAGGCACAGTCAAGTCCGCCAACTCAATCGCCAACGGCTATCGTAACTATGAAACGATACTTGAGACCAAAATCAAAGCCAGTTGGATCTACCAGCCGATGAAAACCGGCGGCTGCACTATCGCGACCTTTACCTACAACCTCGGCGAGGGCCGCTAGTCACTTATGGCAAAAACTGAGTCAGAAGCAGCCACACTCCCCTTGCGAGAATGCCGGACACTGGAAGCTTTCGTGCAAGCAGCTCGCAGGTTTGTTCAACTCACAAAAGCGTCCGCTACCAAAGGCCCGAATTACCCCGAAGAGTTGTACCGGGCGGTCCTCGGCCTCGCCAATACAACCTTCAGCCTAGTGTTGTCCGACCTCGGCACCGATGACGTTGCGGACATCTACCGAGATCTAAAGCCAGCGCTAGACGCGTGGGACATGCAGAAGGACGAGTATCTTGCTGACATTATATGTTGTAATACCAGTGGCAGCCAGTCCGGGTTTGGCGCCATGCCCCTGTTCTTGCTGACCGCTCTCAGCTGGGCGCGAATGCGATAACAATGTCGGTAAACGCGGTAGTTGCGAAAACCGTCACAATACAGCAGCCGAGCAGAATATGGATTCTGCCGGCATCCCCCTCAGCGTTGTAATCCTTTTGCTCGGCGCACAATCCGGACAAACTCCGCTCGGTAGCCAAAGAGGTCGGAGCCTCGGGCTTTGTCAGCCCAACTCTCGATTTGGGCAAAGCTAGAGTCACCTTTGTACCGAGAATGACGCAAAACCATGCCAAAGGCAGCAACTGCGGAGGCAAATCGAAAATCCACACTCGCTGACGAAAAGCTCGTATTCGCATCGGCTACAGCTACGCTAAATAGCTTACTCTTTGTGCCCGTTGGCTCTTTGTACCGAATCTTAATTGTCAAAAGCTCATCGGAGTCAGCAGCAGCAGTGCTCTGCCTATTCGTTTTCTGATAGCGAAGTTCGGGGCCAGACTCCTCGGACACCGGAACTATTTCGTACAGAGCGGTAACTCGATGTCCGGCTCCTATCTCCCCTGCATCTTTGGTGTCATCACGAAAGTCCTTGTTTGCAAGTCGCCTATTTTCATACCCAATCAGACGATACTCAGCCACCCGCTTTGGGTTGAATTCCACTTGTAGTTTTACGTCCTTGGCGACTGTGACCAGGGTGCCTTGAAGTTGGTCAACAAGAACCTTCTTTGCCTCGTTAAGAGTATCAATGTAGGCGTAGTTCCCATTTCCCTTGTCCGCAAGTGTCTCCATTGTGGTGTCACCATGACTCGACATGCCCACACCCAATACCGTCAAAAACACATCCTGCTTGGCCTTGTTCTCAATCAGCTGAACCAAGTCTTCTCTGGCAACGGTTCCAACATTAAAGTCACCATCGGTAGCCAAGATCACACGGTTTACACCGCCTTCAATAAAGTTGTCTTGAGCGATCTTGTACGCCAGCTCAATGCCCGCGCCTCCATTGGTAGAGCCGCCAGACTGCAAGCGACGCAGCGCATTTAGAATCCTGCCCCGCTTTGCCACTGCGGTCGATGGTAGGGCCAGGCCGGACGCGCCGGCGTACACCACGATTGCGATGCGGTCTTCTGGTTCCAAGGCATCGAGTAGCATACCAAAGGACTTTTTGATGAGAGGCAACTTGTCCGCATTGTTCATCGACCCGGACACATCCAACAAGAACACCAGGTTCGCGCGGCGCCTGCGGCCATCTTCAATATCTTTGGCCTTTATCCCGATTCGTACAAGCTTGTGTTTGCTGTTCCAAGGCGCTTGCGCTACTTCTCCAATTACACCGAAGGGGGCAGAGGTATTGGCGGAAGCATAGTCATAAGAAAAGTAGTTTAGCATCTCTTCTATGCGTACTTGGCCTGGGTTGGGGAGCCAGCCGCCCATAACCGATCGCCTCATCTGAGAATAGCTCGCAGTATCAACATCGATAGAGAATGTAGAAAGCGGGTCTTTCACTACATGAACAAAGGAAGACTCTGCGACTGGCTCAGGTGGCGGCTGTATCTGCTGTATCGGCAGGTCTTCGCCGCCATAGTAGCCCAAAGACTCCATTTGCCGGCGAGTCTGAGCGTCGAGCCCGTTAGTAGGTTCTGCTGCCGGGACACTTGGCCGGTAAGCATCAGCACGGTTGCCAGTATCGCCGTTCACTTCATTGTCGACACTTGCTGCTGCAGTACCCGTACCTCGGCGTCCATGCAATGCGAAGACGCCCAACAGCCCCGATTTAACCTTACTGCTGTCGAGGCCAGTTGAGCTTTCCATCTCCCCGGCTGGAGCACGATTTCCCCTCCGCCCGAAAGTTTCGCGATTGGCCTCTGCGCTAGAGTTCGAGCTAGCTTGAGTAACTACGTGCTCTGCTTGTGATCCGTCCTTGGACAACACAACTAACGCCAACACAGCCGCAGCTGCGACAAAGGGAATGGCGTACAGTGCTAGGCGCTTGGCCGATTGTTTGGAAGCCGATTCTGCCGCCTTGGCAATTCGCATTCGGCGCATCTCTCCAATGTCCGAGTCAAAATCCGTATTTTGCAATGAAGCGGCTAACGCCTGTGTCGTTTCTTTCATCGAGTCGACAAACTCAAGTGCGTCCGCATCAGCAGCCAATAGTGCCGCAACTTCAGCCGCATCCTCAGGACTAAGCTCATCTAAGATATAGGCAGTGAGGCGGGGATCTTCGTCTTTGAACATCATAGTGCTCCCTCCAACGCGTTTGGCTCATCGCCACTGCGCATCATGTTGTCGCGGATTGTCTTAACCGCTGTGTGAATCAATACGCCGACGTTGGACACTGTACGTCCGGTAACCTCGGCAATTTCCTTGTACGAAAGTCCTGATTGGAATCGCAGAAATACGATTTCCTGCTGGCTCTCCGGCAATTTCTTCACCATGCCCAGCAGGTTCTCCGCGTCCTGGGATTTCTCCATAATGGCGTGCGGGCTGTCGTCCGGGCTCTCAATCTTCAGATCTTGTGCCTCGCTTAGTGGCTGCATTCGCTTATCCTTCCTGCGCACATCCAAGGCTCGATTTCTGCACACACGAAACAGCCACGGGGCTAGATGTGATTCAACAGAGGCTCGCTTGACTTTGCACAGCTCCAAAAATGTTTCTTGGACAATGTCTCGGGCCCCCTCAGAACTTCCCAGGAGCCGTGCTCCATAGCGAAGCAATGGCTTTTCATAAAGCGCGAGAGCCGATAGTATCCAATTGGGGTTCTTGTCTGTCATAGTGACACCGGACAACGCACCCGGTATTCATCTAACGGGCGAGCCAAGGAAATCTTAGGTTTATTTGGAGATACTCCGAGATTTGTGCTGCAGGGAAGCTTCTAGGTATCAAAGCCGGTCAATTCAAACCACCATGCTGAACACATATGACCAGATATAGGTGTACATTCTAGTACTTAGCGGTCATCTCCCAGCAATTCAGCTTTTCCGAATAGCCACTCTATGAAACTCCTGGACAAAAAATCAGAGCGAGTTGCCTTGCAGGCAATTGCCGAAGAAGAGCAAAAGCGACGCCATCTGGTCGTGACGCTCAGCGGTGCACACGCCTACGGCTTCCCCTCGCCGGACAGCGATCTGGATATCAAGGCAGTGCACATTCAACCAACCAGAGAGATCCTCGGATTTGCCAAGTCGAGTGATGCCAACGGCCGCCTGGAGTTTATCGAGGGAGTAGAGATTGACTACAGCTCCAACGAGCTCAGTGGCGTGCTTGCCGGAATACTCACAGGCAATGGCAACTATACCGAACGGATACTC
>JAESTW010000564.1 GCA_016763395.1 Kofleriaceae bacterium | reverse complement strand
GTTGCCATCTTTGCTGTAGCTCGTTACCCAAACGTAACGTCCATGTCCCGAGCCTATTCGATAGTCACTGATTAGGTGAACTCGGGCATCCAAGTTCTCCTCCGAAACTCTATAGTGCCGAAGGCGTCAGTTTTCAGATCCTGCTCGAACTCGACTAAACTCCCACCGAAGCCGACAGACCAGAGCGTATTACCATCCTTGTCTGCGGCCGGACAGACATCGTCATCTGCTTCGTCTGGGTTGATGATGCCAAGATTAACGAGCGCTTGCGCATAGCAACGGTCACATGTGTTTCCGGGTTGCGGCTTCGCGCATTTGGACCGGTAGTGCGATGGCCACTGCTAGACCGGCAATAAGTAGGGAAATGGGGATAGATTTGCGTTTGCGAGCTGTCACGGAGTTCCTTTTCGAAAAGCGAGTAGGAACGGTCGAATCTCCTACCCGGGCCTTATCGAGATCCGTGGCTGAAAGTTGCGTGCTCTAGTCCGATATTTTCACGTTCATAGGTTTTGGAGGCTACTGCCGCTAACTGCTTGGAATCCCGTTGAGATTGCAGGCTGCTGGTCAGTTACTTCGGGAAATTCGCAACTTTCTGAAAAGAAATGCGTCACATAGGGGAAGAAGTGGACTCTAGTCTATGTGGGAAATGCTGAAATGAACCTTGCGCGAAACAATGAGCTCGATCGGGACGCTGCTCCCTGTGATTGGGAGCTGGTTCTTGCAGCCCAGGGGGGGGATAAATGCGCGTTTGCCACGCTGATGGAACGTCATCAGAGTGCATTGCGGGCCCTTGCCTATCGGGTGACCAGCGATTTGAACTCGGTGGATGACCTGGTGCAGGAGGTGATGTTCTGCGCCTGGACCCATCTGGCTGAGCTGCAAGATCCGACCAAGTTTCGCCCGTGGTTGTCCAGTATCACTCGCAATACGGCGCGCAACTGGCAACGGCACCAGCAACGGCACGCCCCCAAGGCTGAGCACTCGATTGACACCTTAGAAAAACTCCCAAGCAACGCCCCGACCCCGCTGCAAGAGGTGCAAAGCCGCGAGGCGGTGCACTTTGCCAGTCGAGCGATTTCTGGTTTGTCCGGGCGCTACCGAGAGGCACTCTTACTCTATTTTAGCCTGGGAGAATCCCACGCAGAGGTCGCCAGTGTGCTCGGGCTCAGTGAAGCCAATGTCAGGCAACGACTCACCAGAGCTCGTAAAAAGCTCCGATGTGAATTGGACGGACTGCAGCGCACGGGACGCCAGCTGGCAATGAAGAGCAGTAGCGCCGCTGCCATCTTGTTATTTCTGAGCACTCGCCAAGCGGCGGCCAACACGATTGCTGTCAAGGCTACACTCACGACGCAATACTCAGCGAAGCTTTTAGTAGGCATGGGAGTCGTTGGTGGTTCGGCGCTAATTTCCTGCGTTGTGGCTATTGTGATGCTACTACAGCAGAATCCCACCACGGCGAGCTCTTCCCGGACAGCAGCGACGCCCATGCTTCTTATGGAAGCATCTCCAGAGCGAGTCACTCTAGTTTCGCCGTCAGCCATAACAAACACAAGTAGCGAATCGGTCTCGGGTACAGAAGTGGTACATGGCACTGTCCGAATTGGAAGTGGAAAATCCGGCCAAAAACGTCATGAGCTGCCGGCAACTGGTTTGTCCGATAGCGACTGGGCATCCAGCAACCCACAACTGGCCGAAAACTCTCACTTGTCCGGAAAAGCTCAGCTTGTACTTGCAAAGGCACAAAAGCCAAACAAAAGAACTAGACAGCGTAGCCGCGCTTCGTCTCGAAGCCGCATCAAAAAGCACGGCCCGGCTGTGTTGCGACACAAAGAGGACAAGCCTGCCCGTGTGCTGATGAAGCCAAGTATCGATCTGCGAGCTGTCCGGCGCGAACTTTGGCAGCAGTAGATGTCATCTTTTCTGTGATTTTCTGTCACAGAAATCGCTAGCCGGCCTCTCCTGAGTATGACCGTATTCAAAAACACCTGTTTAGGACTTTTTCTCACACTAGGCGCAGCCCACCTCGCCCCCAACACTGCGCAGGCACAACCGGCGGCCAGTAAGGCGTCTAAGGCAAGCAAAGCTACGAAGACTACGAAGACAGCGAAGACAGCGAAGACAGCGAAGACAGCGAAGACAGCGAAGACAGCGAAGACAGCGAAGACCAAGGCACCGGCGAGCAAAACCAGGACGATGATCTTCGATGGTGACGAGCTCGACGCCGACCGATTTAGTCCCAACGGATTCAAGCTCTACGCCGCCAAACGCGCCCGCCACAAGAGCCTGATCCGCCTGCGCAGCCACTTTGTCTCCGAGATATTGAAGTCTGCAGACGATATTTAGCCTCAATGGGCTGTGAAATCACCTAGCAGGTAGGGACCTGCTAGGCTCTCGCGATGAGCGATCTGGCCCCGACTACTACCGATTTGTACAGTGCCCGAGCGAGGATTGTCGCTTGCGATTTCCTGGTGTTGTGGGCGTGGCGTGTCCGCTTTGCAAGACGGAAACGGTGTTTGTTTCCGACAGAAACCAAGCCCCTTCGGAAGAAGTAGAAGAGCAAGGCAATGCACCCATAGCATTCCTGCTGGACAACATTCGAAGCGTTTTCAATGTCGGTTCTATATTTCGGACAGGCGATGGCTGTGGCGCAAACCATCTCTACTTGTGTGGTATCACGGCAACACCGGAGCATGCCGCCATGCGAAAGACCGCGCTTGGTGCCGAGAAACTGCTCTCTTGGTCAAGCCACAAAAACGGTCCGGAACTGGCTGCCAAGCTGGCTCGCTCAGGCAAGACGCTGTGGGCACTCGAACGCACATCGGACTCCGTTGAGTTATTTGCCCAGGCTCGCAAGAGACCGGACTCGGAGTTAGTCCTGGTAATAGGCAACGAAGTCACGGGGGTTGATCCGGGAATACTAGAACACTGCGAACAAGTTCTACACATCCCGATGTACGGCCAAAAGGCATCTCTGAATGTGGCAACCGCGCTCGGAGTCGCTGGTTACGCCCTCGCCCGAGCGACCAGTTGAGCTTGCTCTTCTTCATCATCCGAATCTCGCTTCTCGGTGGGCTCTTTTTTTATGTGGGAAAACGACTGCTCGTTGACACAGAAATCCCGGCACCATGGCGAAAACGGCTACTTCTGCTATTCGCTCTCTGTTGCCTCAGCGTTCCATTCACCATCCTATCTCGGTATTTTTCTGCTACCGTTGGTCAAACTCTTGGCTGGGTCAGCTTTTTCTGGATGGCCATCGCAGGGCTGATGATGCTCGGCTTGCTGGTTGTTGATATCCTAGTCCTCCTGTTCACCGGCTCTCACCTACTACACAAACGAATTCGAGCCAAATCACCTCCGCCTCCTGCTACAAATTCTGATCTTGCCCACGCCAACACTCAGGCTCTATCTCGTCGACGTTTTTTGCGGCGCATCACAAGTGGCGGGGTTGCGCTCTCTGCAAGCACTCTGTCCGCTCGGGGTGCTGTGAAAACACTACAAACGCCACCGGTTATCACCCAGCCTATCGCCCTGCGTCGGCTCCCCACGAGTATGGACGGATTCTCCATACTGCAAATATCCGATCTGCACATCGGCAACACCATCGGAGAGGCCTACGTCAGCGCGGTCGTTGATGCTGTCAACGCGGCAAAACCCGACCTAATCGTCATGACCGGGGATATGGTCGATGGAAGTGTCGAGGGTTTGCGCTCACACGCAGCGCCACTAGCGAGATTACAAGCGGTTCACGGGGTCTACTTCACCACTGGAAATCATGAGTACTATTCTGGTGTGGAGCCATGGCTCGTTCACCTGCGTGAGTTAGGAATCCGCGTTCTTCGCAATGAGCGCGTTCGTATTGGCGATGAACAACACTCTTTTGACCTGGCAGGCATTGATGATTACGGCGCCGGGCGCTGGGCAGGACACGGACCAGACATTGCGTCAGCTCTGGCCGGACGTGATGATTCGAGAGAGCTCGTTCTACTGGCCCACCAACCGCGGCAAGTACACGAAGCCAAGAAGTATGGCGTGGGGCTACAGTTGTCCGGACACACTCACGGCGGACAAATATGGCCATGGCACTATCTCGTAAAGGCGCAACAAGGTGGTCTTCTCGCCGGCTTATCGGTACACGAAGAGACACAACTCTACATCAGTAGTGGCACCGGATATTGGGGGCCGCCAGTGCGAATCCTCTCCCGCTCAGAAATTACCAGAATCGTTCTGAGGGCGACTCCCGATTCTACTGCACCGGCTCACGTACCAGGATGACTCCAAAACAAATCAAGTGGCTGCGCTTAGCCGGGCTTCTGGGGTTTTTTCTCGCGGCATGGGCTATTGGAATCAAGAGCGGAATTACCGATAAGCTGAACAAAGAGGACTTGCGCGCAATGACTGAAGCGGCCGGCAACTGGGGTCTCCTCTTGTTTGTGGCCCTCTTCAGCCTAGGCAATGTCATCTTTATCCCCGGACTGGTCTTTGTCACCGGTGCGGTACTGCTCTACGGATATCCCCTAGGGACAGTGGTCGCGTTTTGCAGTGCGCTGGTCGCAATATCAGTGAATTTTACATTCGCCCGTGGCATTGGCGGCGATCCATTGGCGAGACTCAAGAACAAACGGGCGCATCGTATGATCGACAAACTCAAAGATCGCCCGATTCGGACAATGGCGATTCTTCGGATTTTCCTGCAAATGAGCCCTGCTCTCAATGTAGCCCTTGCGCTAAGTGGTGTCCGGTATCGCGATTATCTGGCGGCGGCATTGCTCTCGATGTGGGCGCCGATCATCGTCATGGCGACAGCGGTTCAGTTCTTCATCGACTGAGCGCGGCGCAAAACTGGTAGCCGTAAAACTGATGGCCGTACGCCTAGGTGTCTGGTGTAGAACACCAGAAATGAGCGGCATAGCCGCGCAGCGTAAAGAGGCGCTTGCGCAGCCAGCGTTAGGAGGTCTGGGTGTTGAATTCATTTAACACCAGCCTCCTAGAAGCGTGTGCCGAATCCGTAGCTCAGAACCTGGCCGCCAGAGGCGTCTTCTGCGGCGCCCAACATTGGAACCCAAGACCTGCCTGTAGAATCAGCGCTGATCTTCTTGGTGTCCGAAGCAACCTCTTCATCTAAGTAGCGGGTGAGAAATGTTCCAGCAGTGAGGCCGGCAATGAGTCCCAACATTGCGAAGTTCTGCACACTCTCGCCATCTCTGGCTGTTGCCTCAGCGAAGGATACTCCGCCCAGTAGTCCGCCGACGCCAGCCAAATCAATAATGGCGACTCGCCGGAGACTAACCTCGCTGTGTGCGACAAATCCTGCGGCGGTCAGTGCTCCGATATTCATTCCGATGAGTAAGAGCGGCCCCTGTGTCCGGGAATCTGCATCGAAAATCGCGTGAAAAAGTGCACCGGTGCCGATGCCCCAGACAGCACCGGAGCCCAGAAGCGCCGCGTCCCCTGTGGAAAAGGCAAGACGCTTGTATGTCAACACTGCCAGTCCGGTTGCTGCAATTCCACCCGCCAAAGCAGCCCCTGTGACAACTCGATCGCCACAAGAATCGGCATTGCCACTACAGACAAGTGTCGATGCTAGCAACGCCCCTTCGGTAGCCCCAATCACGGCGGACTCGAGCATGAACCAAGCGTCGCCGCGACTGACAGTGTCTGGTATCCCGTAGTATGATCCACCAAAAGCGAGGCCGGTAATTCCGAGAGAACCAGCCACCGCCAGACTGGAGTTTTGTCCGAATAGCTCGGTCATCGCGGCTCCGCCTAGCAGTCCGACAGCAATCGGAGCGGCAATAAGCAGGGTCCTACGACCACTCACCGGAGGCGGCGCCAATTCGATTCCGATCTCGGTCAGGTCTTTGTAGCTTACCTGAAGATCTTCTGAGCGCGACAACCGCCCCGGAGCTTCCACTGTAACCTTGTAACTCCCAAGAGATAGCACATCGGAGTATTGTCCGACTCCTACCAACCTGTCGTCCAAAAATATTCTGGCATTCGCCGGCGTCGCCGTAATCTGTACTCGCCCGCGCTTTGGTTCCAGGCTGTAGTAGTAGGCGTAGGGAACTCCCGGTTTGGCAATCAAATCCCGGACAATGGGTTCGTAGCCCAATAGCTCTATGCGCATCGTGTAGTTGCCTTGGCGAATTTCTATCTCTTCACCACTATTGGCGACCCCTCGCGCCCGGATTCCAGCAGCGTTCTGAATTGTAATTTTTGCGCCAGCGGGTACGGTCGCGATACGCACTTGCGCCGGCAGATTGCGCAATACCTCTGCCCGTAGTGATGCTTTCTTGGCGTCCGGGTCGTCGGCTCCTGCTTCATCAACATAGCGCTGAAAATACTGAATGGATCGTTCAAAATCGAGCAAACGCTCGTAACTCTGTCCGATATTGTAGAAGGAGGCGTGGTGTGCTCGGGCACAGTAGCTTGTCACGAAAGCGTCGACCGCCCCTTGAAAATCACCTTCCTCGTACAAAACGAGCCCGCGATCATAGTTGTCACGTGCCGAATTCGTCGCTTCTTCATCGCGTAGGCCAGCAAGGGGCTCAGGACAAGAATCGACACGAAGCGTGGTACCTTCGTCTGCTCGAGCCTGACCGGACGAGACCAATACTACCAACAGACTCAGGCGCAGAGTCATCTGCTGAAATCTTCGACGCATCACAGTCTACTTTGGCGCCTTGCCAAAAGGATTAACTTTCAACTCGCCAGCCCCATCTCGGGGTGTTGTCTCCGTTGGCTCCTGCGTTTCTTTGACTTTTTTTGTAGTCTTGGTGCCTCTATTCGGACGAGTCCGCCCCTTTACAGGCAACAATTTTTCCTTCAGCGTAATCGTAAGAGTTTTACCAGCATCAATAGCCGGAGAAATCCGCATGATTCCATCGTCATACCCGGCTAGGCTGCCGCGGAGAATTACTTCATCACTATTTCGCAAAAATTCAAGTTCGCAAGGCGTACGCTCACACTGTTGTCTCTCGTCTTGGAAGATCGAGACCCCGTCCGGGTGCGAGATAATCTTAACCGTTACCCGCTCCTGCTCTGCAATCACAGGCGGCGCTGGCGCAGCATCCAATTCAACCACCGCGGCGGCAATTGCGGCATCCGGAACGGCCCGATTCCCCGCTTCATCCGCCATCAATGCAGATACGCCCCAGACCGATGCTCCCGCGATCGCCAAGCTGGTACCAATGCCCACTGCGTAGACTCCGATAGAGCTCCTCTCTTTTTTTCGCCGCCAACGCGCAGCAACGATTCGACTACTGGTGGTATTTACCCCAGGGTCGGTCAGCGCCTCTAAGTCTGCTGCAAACTCGTGCATGTCCTGGTAACGTTCGCTTCGCTCCTTGGCCATTGCTTTCATGGTGATCGACTCCAAGTCTCGGTTGATGTCCGGGGCCAACTCACGAGGAGCGATGGGAGTCTCACTGGTTACTTGGGTCAGGATACTCAGGTAATTTTTGCCTTTAAAGGGCACTTCACCTGTCAGCGTTTCGTAGAGAAGAACACCTAGAGCGTAAATATCGATCCGGTGGTCAAGATCGTCATCTCCGCGAGCTTGCTCTGGCGACATGTAGAGTGGCGTTCCCAGAACCATTCCGGTTTGGGTCAGGCGCAGATCGTCCTCTTGCCCGGTCATTGACTTCGAAATCCCGAAGTCGAGAACCTTTACGTAGTCTTGGTTGTCCTTGCGTATAATAAAAATGTTCTCGGGTTTAATATCTCGATGGACAATGCCCTTGTCATGGGCCGCAGCCAAGGCGCCGGCAACCTGCTTGGCAATGTGTAGGGTCTGCGCGGAATCTAAACGTCCATCTCGCGCGATTCGGGCACCTAGAGACTCGCCATCGAGGTACTCCATGACAACAAATGTGCGCCCATCGGAGGTCGCGCCAAAATCGGTAATATCGATGATGTTCTGATGACCAATCGACGATGCCAGCCGCGCCTCCAGTTTTAGCCGAGCAATAACCTGTTGGTTGTTGGCGTGTTTGTCCAGAAGAATTTTGAGCGCGACTCGCTTGCCAATCAGATTGTGCGTCGCTTCGTACACGGCGCCCATTCCGCCTTGTCCGATTTTCTTCGTCACGGTATAGCGGTCGTTCAAGACAGCGCCGATAATATCTGTGCTCGTACCAGCTCGCGTCACTGGGCTATCAAGTGTGGTGTCCGCCCCACCGTGGGCTAAGCCCGGTCGGGCATCGGAACCCATGGTGTCGGCCAAGGCAGTAACCGATGAACCGGAAGTGTCGTTTTCCTTCTTTGGTTCTTCGTTTGACATAGCTTGGGGGAGTATTTCAGATCCTAGGCCCACGCCTATACCTTGTCAAACCAGTTGACAGCCCATACAAGCTGAACTTTTCACAATTTGGCGACGTAACCAATAGTTTCGCTATGATTTGAAGCAAGAATAGCGAAATCAGCTACTTCAGGACTTCCAGCGC
>JAESTW010000563.1 GCA_016763395.1 Kofleriaceae bacterium | reverse complement strand
GATTTCGACAGCTCCATCATCCCGAAACACCAGTGCCGATAGCACTTCACCAGTTCCAGGGTCTACTGCCGCGACCATTTTGCAGTCAGGGTATGAAACGTAGACCTTTCCCGTCGGACGCTCAGGGCAGGCATTTCCAATCTCTGCGATTTGGGTTCCAGTTGCGATACTTCGCGGTTTGACGAGCAACCTATCGCCCGCGGGAGAAGTAAGAGGACTTCTAGTAACCACAGCGCTGCGAGATTTGTTGATCACACTGGATACATCAACACTGGAGAGATCACAGCTACCGGAATTCGCAGTCACCATAAAGCAACCGCTGGAATCTCCGACGATTCCAACAGGCAGCGATCCAACCGGAATATCGTTAAGACCTGGTGTTAGTGGGTCGTTGTCTACGACTCCCAAGGAAGGCACGTGAACAACCGCAACGGTGCCTCGACTTGGCTGCAGCACAAATCCATAGAAACTTGGAGCGACAACTCCTTCTTGTCCTGCGGGTACATTGTCGTCCTCATGGCCCTGGCAAGAGCTGAGAGGTTGAGCGCTGCCACTCACATTACCGGACACTCGCAGGTCGCCGTAACAGGCAAAGGCCATGTCTGTCGGACGATCGAAATTGAGAGTGGGAAGTGGTTCTGAATCCGTACCGCACGCAATAAGAGAGGAGATGGCGGCGAGTGCCGCTATCTTGCCAATGGAGAAAATGAAAGGTTTCGATCGCACTAGTTACCTCCAGACTGACGAGTTCGACCAAGTTTTAAAACCACCCGGTTTTCAGTCGCAGATCCAGATTCGAGGTCGACCACGGCAACCGTGTCCTCCAAGAAATTGCTGACATAGAGTTTGTTGTTAAGCTCGGACAAGACCAAGCCTTGCGGACCTCGTCCGACGTCAATGATCGCGTCCACAGAACCTAAGCCTGGGTCAACAACCCAAACCTGACCTTGGCGGAAGCACGAGACGTAGGCACGATCGCCCTGCCCCAAGTCACCAACCACCAGGCCCGATGCCGAGCTGCAAAGCTCAACTGTGCGAACAAGTTCGTTCCGTGGACTTCCGCCCTCGTTCAAGCTCGTGTCCAATACCTGCAGTACAGCGGGCGATCGATTCACGACGTAGGCACGGTCGCCAGAGGGAGAAAAGCGTATACCTCGGCCGTTGTCCGAGGGTGACACGCCTCTAAGGAAAAAATAGTCACCCGGAACCAGCGCGGGAAATTCACCGGGAATGCGGCCCACGGTGAATGTCTGCACTCTCTCTTCGGAGCGCGAAGTCACATAGACTTGTCCGCCTGGAACCCTCGCCGAAGCACCGAGAGCGCTGCTTACGTTGCTAACATTGTCCGGCCTAAAAACCCCTCCCAGAACATCACTGAGAATAGGCGGTGAACCATCGAGAGGAGCATCAGCCAAGGTGACCGCCCCCTGCACCAGGTGGGTCAACACAACAAAACCGCCAACGCTGTCTACGTACAAGCCAAATGGCTCCACAGCCATCGAGCCGATACTGTCGTCATTGCGCATACGGGACAGCCGATGTGCCTCATCGCACCTGGGAACCGCGCCACTTCCACCGCAGCTCAGTGTACGTGAGCCAGGATCGAAGTCCGCCCAGGTAAGCGATGGGTCACCTCGGACAGCCGCAAAGATCCGGCTGGAACCATCATCGAGTTCTTGCACACCGATTTCAGTCGCAAAGTTTCCTGTCCGAACCGTGGAATTCGCTAGAATAAATTCCTTCTCGTTACACACCATGGTGTACGCGACACTACTGTCGATATCACAATCCACGTCGGAAGGAACAGCACCTGATGCGACCCATTGGTCCGCAATTTCTTCGACCCTGTCCAGATCGACAACATTGATCGATCCAGAGTCAAATCGCAGATCGGAGTTGGCGTTGAGAACAAAGAGCGCAGTCCCGTCGCCCAACATCGCAAGCCCGGTGGGAAAGAAAAACCGGTCAGCCGCAGGTCGCACTTCGTCGCTGGTAGCTGGACAAGCCGCCAACGCCATAACACCAATCAAACACAACGCTGGGCACAGAAGTGCCGAGTGAAAGCTAGCGGACCTTTTGCCTGCCTGCTCTCTAGGTAGCTGGTGGGTTTCATCAGAAAAATGCCGATTAGCCTCCACGGGAAGTTGTGATTTTCTCATCATAGTTGTCTGCTCTACCCTACTTCGACTCGCTTTTAGGGCCATGGGTTGCCTCGGAAAATAGTTATTGAATACCGTCACTTGCACCTAGCCTCACCGCGTAAAGCGGCCTGCGCAGCCGCGACCCGAGCGATTGGGACTCGGTACGGGGAGCAGCTGACATAGTCGAAGCCCTCGTGATGACAGAATTCTACTGAGCTTGGCTCTCCTCCGTGTTCACCACAAATTCCAACTTTAAGTTTGGTCTTCACCGCCCGGCCCTGCTCCACGCCCACACGAATCAATGCCCCAACCCCTGCTCTATCGAGACAGGCAAATGGGTCTTTGGCCATAAACCCTCGCTCCAAATAGTCGGGCAAAAACCTTCCAGAGTCATCGCGGCTCAGGCCGTAGGTCGTCTGTGTCAGATCATTGGTACCGAAGGAGAAAAAGTCGGCATGCTCTGCGATCTCACCGGCGATGAGACACGCCCTTGGCAACTCAATCATGGTGCCAATTTTGTAGTCCAATTCAACTCCCGCTCGCGAAAACGCCGCATCCATTTGCTCTGTGACCAAAGGCCTGAGAGCTCGCAACTCCGCCGGTACCGATACGAAGGGAATCATGATTTCCACCTCGACAACAATCCCCTCTTTGCTCGCAATTGCAGCTGCTTCTCCAATAGCGCGCGCCTGCGTTTCATAGACTTCAGGCCAGCTCACCGCAAGACGGCAGCCGCGGTGTCCGAGCATCGGATTAACTTCACTTAGCTCTTCGACGGCCTGAGTAACATTCTCGATGCTTCGCCCCATCGACTCTGCAACTTCCGCAATGTCCTTGTCAGTGTGTGGCAAAAACTCATGCAGAGGAGGATCGAGAAGACGAATGGTTACTGGAAGCCCATCCATAACTCTGAACAAATCGACAAAGTCTTCGCGCTGCATGGGAAGAATTTTGTCCAGTGCGGCCACCCGACTCGCTAAAGAGTCCGCGAGGATCATTTCCCGGACGGCCAAAATTCGCTCAGGAGCGAAGAACATATGTTCTGTCCGGCAAAGCCCAATTCCTTCTGCGCCAAAAGAGCGAGCAGTCTTGGCGTCGACAGCGGTGTCCGCATTGGTGCGAATCTTAAGCCGACGAACATCATCGACCCACTCCATCAAGGTATCGAATTCCTCGGATGCAGAAGCCGGAATCATTCCCGCAGTTCCCTCGAAAATCTCCCCACTAGAGCCATCCAGCGTAAGCACATCTCCTTCAGTGAAAATCTGAGTGCCAACGACGAGCTGCTTCTGCTTTGCGAATATCTTTATTCCGCGACACGCTGTCACACACGGCTTTCCCATTCCTCGGGCAACCACCGCTGCGTGAGAGGTCATGCCACCACGAGCCGTCAGGACGCCGCCAGCCGCCTTCATTCCGTGAATGTCTTCTGGTGAAGTATCATTGCGGACAAGAAGCACTTCTTCGCCTCGAGCCTCCCATGCTTCCGCTTCATCGGCAGTAAACACGATCCGTCCAACAGCCGCCCCGGGCGAAGCCGGCAAGCCCTTCGCCAACACCGCAGGTTTTCCTTCTGGGTCGAGCGTTGGATGCAGTATTTCGTCGAGTTTGTTTGCATCGATTCGCGCAATCGCCTCACGCTTGTCAATGTGACCTTCCTGAACCAGGTCGACAGCGACTTTGACCATTGCCGCCCCGGTGCGCTTGCCGTTACGTGTTTGCAAGAGCCACAAGCGATCACGCTGAATGGTGAATTCCAGATCCTGCATGTCGCCGAAGTGTCGTTCGAGGCGGCCAGCAACTCCCAAGAGTTCTTTGTGCATATCGGGCATCACCGTTTCCAACTCAGAAACATCCTGAGGGGTGCGAATGCCAGCAACGACATCTTCTCCTTGCGCATTGACAAGAAATTCACCAAAGAAACCAGGTGCCCCGGTTGACGGATTCCGAGTAAAGGCAACCCCGGTTGCGCAATCATCGCCCATGTTGCCAAACACCATTGCCTGCACCGTTACGGCAGTTCCAACGCTGGCGTCGATGTTGTTCATCCGGCGATAAAATACGGCTCGCTTGTTTTGCCAAGAGCGAAACACCGCCTTCACAGCGCCCCATAGTTGTGCCATCGGATCCTCGGGAAAGGACTGGTCAACCCGTTTGAGGATCTCGATTTTGAATGCAGTGACCAAACTCTTCAGGTCGTCCGCACTGAGATCCGAGTCTTCGACGACTCCAAGTTCGTCTTTCTTGTCCGCCAAGATTTGTGCAAAAGGCTGCATATCCCCATCGGCGTCCGCATGCACGCCCATTACCACTTCGCCGTACATCGCAACAAAACGCCGATAGCAGTCATACGCAAAGCGCAAATCGCCGGTCTGCTCTGCCAGCGCCAACACAGTCTCGTCGTTGAGCCCAAGATTTAGAATGGTGTCCATCATCCCAGGCATCGAAACCGGCGCTCCCGACCTGATGGACAAGAGCAGTGGCGCCTTGCTATCTCCAAGTGCGGTCTCGGTTAACTCGCCGACTCGCGAGAGTGAAGCTGTGACTTCTTCTCCTAACAACTCTTTCAGATCGGTGTCGCCCTCTAGCGCGCACACCTCTGTGGAGATGGTGAAGCCGGGAGGAACTGGTATTCCCAGCGTCGTCATTTCAGCGAGGTTTGCGCCCTTACCGCCGAGAAGCTGTTTTAGCTCCGCGCTGCCGTCCGCTTCCCCTGCACCGAATCGATATACGTATTGTGTCATGGTATTTCCAAATCCAGTGGGAACTAAACTGCTAGCTGCCGAAAGTCGGCGATCTTGGTAAAGGTGTGATTGATTCTCGACAACATCGCCAGACGATTGGCGCGAATCGTTTCGTCCTCGTCCATCACCATGACCGAGTCAAAGAAAGAGTCAACGGGTGCTTTGAGTTCGCTCAGTACAGTGAGAGCGAGAACGTAGTCTGAAGCGAGCAATCCTGTTTCCACTCGTTTTTCGATCCCCTGAAATGCCGACCAGAGATCTCGCTCGGCCTCTTCTACAAAGGAGTCTACCGAGGGCTCACCTGCGCTTGACTGCCCTTTGAGTATATTTGCTACTCGTTTGAAGGCAGCCGCCAGTGGCTCAAAGTCATCTCGTTCTCGCAATTGGGCAACCGCTTCAGCCCGGGCTCGCGCATCGCGAGGGTCGTAGTAGCCAACCGACAAGGCAGCGTCAACACAGTCAGCTGGTAGCCCGCGCCCGTCCGTCAAAATTCCGCGGAAACGAACCCGTAAAAACTCAAGCATTTTGCCTTCTACAGCGCTCAAATCAGCTTTCAGACTTTGCTGCGATGCAACTTCCTTAACTGCGCGAGCGACAAGAACACTGAGATCGACTTTCCATTCACGCTCGGTCAATAGACGAAGAATGCCCAATGCTGCGCGCCGTAGTCCAAATGGGTCTGCCGAGCCCGTTGGAATAACACCAATAGAAAAACACCCAGCAATTGTATCGAGCCTGTCCGCCAAGCCTACAACTGCTGCGACCTCCGATGTTGGCAGGGCATCGCTAGCGCCCCGTGGTAAATAGTGTTCCTCGATAGCAGTGGCTACCTCTTCTGGCTCGCCTGCCAGTGTCGCGTAACGCCGCCCCATCGTGCCTTGCAGTTCGGGAAACTCGCCCACCATCTGCGAAGTCAAATCTGCTTTGCAAAGCGCCGCTGCCCGGGCCACCAATTTGGCGTCGACACCGAGTTCTGCCGCCAGAGAAGCGGCCCCCGCTGCGATTCGTTCGACTTTTTGCCCTGTGCTACCGAGTTTCTTCTGAAACACCACGTCTCCGAGCTTGCTAGCAAACTCATCCAGGCTGCGTTTCTTGTCCTCGCTAAAAAAGAACTGAGCATCGGACAGACGAGCCGCCAGCACTCTCTCATTGCCACGCTGGACAACTTTAATGTCTCGAGTTACCGTCCCGGCGATGGTGATAAAGCGGTTGGTAAGCTCACCCGCCTCATTGTCCATCGCAAAATAACGCTGGTGGGATCACATCGCCGACACGATGACCTGCTCTGGCACTTCCAGATACTCGTCTGGGAATTGCCCGCATACGCCGACCGGGTATTCCACAAGATTGGTGACCTCGTCGACCAGAGCCTCATCGCGCCGGACTTTGCAGCCAACCTCTTCTTCGATTCGCTCTATTTCGGCAGTAATAAGCAGACGCCTGGCCTGCGGGTCGACGATCACAAAGGCTTTGCGAAGGGCAGCAATATACTCGCCGAGATCGCCGCTCACTCGAATGGGATCCGGTGCCAAGAAGCGATGGCCTCGAGTCTGGTTTCCTGCATCGACGCCAACAAAGCGCAATGGCAACACTTCGCCACCTAACATGCTGACGATCCAGTGAACCGGCCGGACAAAAGACATC
>JAESTW010000562.1 GCA_016763395.1 Kofleriaceae bacterium | reverse complement strand
GCTTTGGTAGTCCAATGTCGAGAGCGCTATTTCGTAGCGAGCCCGTTGTTCTGGGGTATCTGCACGCCGGCTTGCCGAACTAGCAGCCAAGGTCATGAGTTCCGCTTCAGTGAGTCTCTTCTGCCATGCTAGAACAGCGACCATACGACTAAATGCTTCAGCCTCTATCTCCGGCTCTTCTGCGTTTACGGCCGCGGACACAGAGTCTCGGAAGCTATCGATGGCCAAATCGTAGTTTTTGAAACCGGTGTGAATTCGACCTGAACTCAGGTGATACTGCGCCTTGGTCAGACTATCCTGCGTATTTGCGATGCTCTCACTCAACTCTTCGGACATTGCCAGGGCTTGTTGCAGCCGGCCACTCCTTTCTAGAATGCAGAGTTGGGACACACGATCCCGATGGATGGGCTGGGTTAGCGTGGGGAGTACTACTAACTTTCGACCGGCCAGCTCGTCTAGTAGGTCCTGCATTGACGCGAAACGATCGGCCGGGTTGGCGGACAATCCCCGCAGAAGAAGGGAACGCACCTTCCCGGGGACAGCGGTGTCATTGGGCGCGGGCAATACCTCACCTCTAAGAATAGCTCTTACCATAAGTGGGTAGCTTGTTTCAGGAAAGGGACGCACCTCATAGAGCGCCTCATACAGGGAAACACAGAAGGAGAATTGGTCCACACGGGCGTCTATGGATAATCCCTCGTGTTGCTCAGGAGCCATATACACTGGTGTGCCCATGATGAGGCCATGCTCGGTACGACCCATGGAGAGCCCGATAGCTTCGCTGTGAGAATCGTCCGGCTCTTGGGGAATAGAGGTGGTGACAAGACCGAAATCGGTTACCAAGACTCGACCATTCGCCGTCACTAAGACGTTGTCCGGCTTGAAGTCTCGATGCACTAGCCCCTCGGCATGAGCCGCAACTAACCCTTGTCCGGCTAAGGTCCACCGTTGAATTATTGCATCTATTGAGGGTTTGTCACTCTCGAGCCATGTGCGAAGCGTGCCCCCATCGACAAACTCCATCGCGATGAATACCCGGCCAGTGAAAGTCCCAATATGATAAATCGTGACCACATTCTCATGGCAAATTCTGGCCATAGCCTGAGCTTCACGGATGAGCCTCTTCCTGCCAGTATCGCCCTGCGAGTACGTCTCAGGGCGGAGAAGCTTGATAGCAATGGGTCTTCTTAGATCTGGATCCCAAGCCTTGAGAACTACTCCCATGCCACCTTCGCCGAGCTTTTCTTGGACAACGTACTCTGCCAATAGTTCGCCCTTGCCCGGAAGCACCAGGGAGCGGCTCGGCCAAAGAGACGAGTCAGTGTCCAAAACATCACCAACTGTGTCGTTCAATATCGGCGAGCGGTGGGGTACTGTGTGGGGCGTACTCATAGCGGAACAGATTCGTTGGCAGAGTATAGCTTGGTAAGTGTCACCGCATACAGGTAGGCCCGGAAGAAAAGCTCGCCACAGAGACCCAAGCTGCATTGTTCGTCCAAACTTACTTTCTAGCTCTATGAACCTTCTGCAACACTGTTAACAATGCACCAAGTGCCCATCACACTGCCTTTGAATCGAGACTCATCAGACGAGGCACAGCTCCTTTCCGCCCAATTTCTCTACCTGAGCTTTGAGAGCTCACGTCCCCTCGCTCAGTCAGTCCGGCACTCCCTCGTTGGTGTTGATGAAGTCCACATCGGTCGCGGTGAGAAACGCAGATGGAGCCGTACTACGAGCGGCGGCAAAGTGGTACTGCACATCGAAGTTGCCGATTCGTGGATGTCGACAGCGCATCTCCGGCTCTCCTGCCGGCCCGATAGAGTACTCTTGCACGACCTCGGGTCACGCAACGGGACTCTAGTTAACGGTGAGGAAAAACAAAGCTGTGTATTGGCGGACAAGGATGTCATTGAAGTTGGTTGCACCTTCTTCGTATTCTCCAATGACACCGTTGAGCTAGATCATCAGCCGGATTTGGACGGCTGTGAATTGGTTGGTGAACCGGGAATGACGACGCTGCTGCCAGAGTTGCGCAGGCAGATGGAGCAACTTGAGAAAATCGCCAAATCCCAGCGAACGGTTATTGTTCACGGAGAAAGTGGAACCGGCAAAGAGTTGGTAGCGCGTGCGATTCACGTCATTAGTGGCCGAACAGGCTCTTTCGTGGCGGTCAATTGTGCGGCAATACCGGACAGCTTGTTGGAAAGCGAGTTTTTTGGTCACCGGAAAGGGGCGTTCTCTGGAGCGACGAGTAACCGGACAGGGCGAATCGAAGGGGCGGACGGCGGAACACTTTTTCTTGACGAGGTTATCGAACTAAGCGCCAAAGCCCAGGCTGCGCTACTTCGTGTACTGCAAGAACAAGAAGTGCTCCCGATCGGAGCAAGCACACCGGTGTCTATTGATTTGCGAGTCTTAGTAGCAAGCCACCAAGATTTGGCTGCAGCGGTAGAACAGGGCCGATTCCGAGAGGACCTCTACGCGCGTTTGTCGGCGTTTACGGTAACTCTCCTTCCATTGCGTGAAAGAAGCGCAGAGTTGGGCTCTATCCTAGCGGCGATCTTACAAAATTCGCAGAGAGCCGATATGTCTAGTCTCACTATTGAGCCAGATGCTGCCCGAGCGCTCTTGCTCTATCGTTGGCCTCGAAATATCCGGGAGTTAGAAAAACACCTAGTGTCAGCACTAGTTCTGGCTGAAGGAAGTGCGATTGGCCTCTCTCACCTGCGGCTTCCGAATCCTCGAATCGCAGAGGAGGTGCTGAGCGAAGAAAGGGCGCAATCGGAACTTTCAGCTAGTGATACAATCTTGCGAGCACGGCTGCTTGAACTCCTCGTGTCCGAGTCTGGCAACGTAACCCACGTGGCAAAAGCTCTTAGCAAAAGCCGGCAGCAGGTCCAGAGGTGGTGCAAGCGTTTTGAAATTGATCTCAAGCAGTATCGTTGAAGACGTACAGGGGCGCCCGCCCCCAAAGTAGGAAAAACACCGAATCTACAATCTGCGGTGTAGCCAATAGATGGGTCCGTAGCCGCCTCCCGCCGCCTCTGCACGCAACCCATACACTTGTGTCGTATCCGGTAGGGATAACTGAATATTCAGGTGCTTAGACACTGTGGTTATTTGGCATGGGCTTTGCTTTATTTAGGTATGACGACTTTTGATACGGAGAGGTTGGCGTTGAGTACCTGTCGAAGTTCTGCGACATCTCCTGGGACACTATTTGTGAAAGTGAGTTCTGATGAAATCTAAATATGTAGTTTGCACCGCCGCCGAGGCGTTATTTTTCACCATGATTTTGGCAGTTGGCCTGGGAGCATTTTTTCCAAGCCTGTTGGAGATGCTCGCACCCTACGCTTGTCCGGAAGGTAGTGAAGCTGTGGTCTATGCCGAAGGGTGGTCTAGGCATGGTGGTGAGAGCGGCGAGGACATTTCGATAATTTGCGAGAACTCCGTGGCCCAATGGGACCGGGGATTTACGGCAATTGCATTGTTAGCCTGTGTACTATTTTTTCCGATATTCTTACTAATGCTTTTTGTCTGGTCACCTTGGAGACAGGATGACTATTCTATTTTGTGGGTGGGGGCGCTGGCGCTTGTCTTGACGATTGGTTCAGTAAGCTATGAACAAGTAACTGATCCACTTGATAACCCAAATCTCATGTTTATTGACGATCATCTTGCTAGAGCTATTGATGAGGTGGAGCAAAACGTAAGTGAGCCACTGTTGGCTAGTTCAGTCGAGATTTCGATAGATGAGATTTCGATAGATCGTCTGTTTGCCTCAGACCCCAAAGCAATGGAGGAGATTTACTATCGCGATGGGGAAGTACACCGTAGCAAGAAAGAAAGGAATCGCCGCAATAACACTACGCCGTTCCTAGTGTCTGAGGTTCCGTGGACGCGTATTCCTTCATTTGTCGGCCTAGCAATTGATGTTGCCGAGCTTGATGGTGCACGGGTTTCCTCTGTCCGAGTGAAGTCGGAGAAGTCGCTGCAAATTACGGTGTATCTAAAGGGCTTTGAGTACGAGGCTACTGTTGTTTTCGACCAAGAAGGAACTCAACTCTCCATGAAAAAAGAGTTGCCACGGTGAGTTCTTTACAGTGTTGAACTCTGATCACCCGTAGTACGGGCGGATCATAAGAAAAACGATGACGCCGCTTACCGCTACATAGAGCCAGATTGGAAAGGTAAACTTGGCCCACTTTCGATGTGAGGCTAAGTTGCCAGCCCAACCTTTGAGATAGGTCATCATAACCAAGGGCAAGACAACCATGCTCAGTAGTATGTGAGTGAGTAATACAAAGAGATAGACAAAGCGCAGTGCGCCAACTTCTTTGGTCTCGAGTGCATCGCGTTTGCCGTCGTGGTTGAGGTC
>JAESTW010000561.1 GCA_016763395.1 Kofleriaceae bacterium | reverse complement strand
TCCTCGCAAAGAGCATATTCCGAGGAAACGGGCGTCACGATTCCCGTGAAGGGAAGCAAGAACCGCGGAAGTTACTCGTACCATGCATATAGGTCGTCGGGCGATAATATTCGATTTGAAGGAACACTTGAGGTCGACGGCCGGACAATCGATATTGGAACCTGCGCGGGAAACACTGGGAACGCAGGAAACGCAGGAAACGCAGGAAACGCTGGGAACGCAGGTGACCCTGATGACTCCTTGCGCAGCTACAACGCCACCAATTGCTCTTGTATTGTTGAGGGGGAAGAGACTGACCGCAAGGTTACCCTCAAACTATCAGTTGACGATGATGAGGCAAAGGGGCCGTTTCAGACCTATTACAGGCTAAGCGTCGGTGACCAGGAATTCAAGCTTGCAACTAGCGATGTCACGGCACCCAAAAACTTGGAGCTCACCCGCGCATTTGAGATTGCCATCCACTGCGGCTCTGATCGGGTGATCATTAGCAACCAAAAGCAGGTCACAGCGTGGTCACTTGACGATGGCCACGAGCTCTGGAGCACTCCGCTGGAGCGTAAACTAAACCTGTTGGGTGACTCTCCACCCAAGCGAGACTTCAGCCTGACTTGCCGTGAAATTAAGGCTAAACGCGGAAAGCTCAAAATTCCAACGGGCAAGTCCAAACACATCACCGTCGAAATCGCGTCCGGCGACATCCAAAAAAAGAAATCTAAACGGAAAACCAAGAAGAAATCCAGGTAGCTCGCGTCATTTCTCGGACAGACGAGGGCGAGCAGTGGTATATGCAGGCAACGCATGTCGAAATGGGATAGAGCCACTGTAGTAGAAGGAAAATCGATCGCTGAAGATGGCCGTGGTGTCACCGAGGTAGATGGATTGACACTTTATGTTGCCGGGCTCCTGCCTGGCGAACGCGGGCATGTCGAGATCGAACATCGCAGCCAACACAAGCCTGTTGCGTGGGCGAGATTGATCGAGCGGGTGGGCGCCACCTCCCCACACCGAACCGAGCCAGCGTGTCCGGCGTATGGCGTCTGTGGCGGATGTGCGTGGCAACACCTAGACTACGATTGCCAACTTGACGAGAAACAGAAACGCGTGGCCTCTGCCCTCGAAGCTAGGCTGTCCGACCTGCCAGAAATCCCTAAACCAATTGCCTCGGACTGGCAAACTGGGTATCGCAACAAGGGCAAGTATGTCGTCGCAGAGGTTGATGGCAGGCTGACTCTTGGTGCCTACAAACCGCGCAGTCATGAAGTTGTATCCACCTTGGGATGCCAAGTTGTTGAGCCAACCATTGATACAACAGCAAAACATGTCGCTACCCACCTAAAACGCTGTGGAATACCCGTCTACTCCGAAAAAGAGCGAACTAGTGGACTGCGATATGTTCTATTGCGGTGCAATTCGAAGGCACAGGTTCTCGTTACGATCGTCTGTACGAGCGACACGGACACTGCTCAGATGCAAGACCTTGCTGGCGCCATTAACTCCTTTCGCCGTGTCTGCGGAGTTGTCCGGTGCAACAATAACCTGCACTCCGGGGCCATACTCACAAGTGACGTAGAACTTCTTTGCGGGTCCTTGCTCAAGGAGGAAACAGCGGGGGTGACCGTAGAGCTCGATTCAGGCTCCTTTTGGCAAGTGCACCGGAAACAAGCGGCTCGCGCCTACCAAGACATTGTCTCCATACTTGACCTGCCCACTGGTTCCAAAGTGATGGAACTCTACGCGGGTATGGGCGGAATCGCCTTTGCACTGGCAAAGCAAGGACTTCAAGTAGCAGCAGTGGAACAAGACGCACAAGCGGTTGATGCAGCAACCCGCGCTGCTCATGACGCTGGGCTAGCGAATGTTGAGTTTTATCACGCGGACGCGACCAAGATGGAACCAGAAGATTTCGAAGGCATTACAGCGGTTGTCGTCGACCCACCTCGAAAGGGACTTGGCAACAGAGGAGTCAAACAGTTGTGTGAGGCCAAAGTTGCCAAAATAGCATATCTCAGTTGTGGCCCTGAAAGCCTGGCCAAAGACCTCGAGCAGCTTGTTGCCGCAGGGTATGAGGTGGCCAAACTCAAGCTCTACGACTTCATGCCCGGGACTGCTCAAGTTGAGGTCCTGGCCTTACTTGTACTGAACACGTCGCCAACAGCAGACGCATCCAGCTAGAAACTCAATAACACCAGATTTCTAAAAGGTCAGCCTGGCTCCAATCTGCGCACCGGGCGGGCTCGTCAAGCTGCGCGCCTGTCCGAAGTTTCGATTTCGCAAGGCAGTGATCGGGGCAGTGGTCTCGGCGCCGCTACTTTGATCGAGTTCTTTTAGGTATATGAGATCTTCGTATTTGCCACCGACGACGGGATTGACGCTAGAGAAGGTATAGGTCTCGTCAACCGATGCGGTCCTTTGCCCGCCAAAGGCCTCAATCGCGTTTAAATTGAAGAAATCGAGAAATCCCTCCAGTTTCATTCCGCCGCCAATGTTTCGTTTGTACCCCAAGTGGATACTGGCATCATAGCTAAGCTCAATTCGCCCCATCGACCCTCTGGGAAGAAGCGCCGTCTCGTTCTGTCCGTAGCTGTAGTGAGCACCGGTAGCATTGACCGGCGCCCCGGACGCCGCTCGAAGGCTAACCCCGGTTGTAATTACGCCCGGACGACCTAGGTCAAAGTTGTAGAACCCATCGAATTTGAAAGAGTGGGGCCGATCTTGGGGCAATGCGCCCTCTCGGTTTGCCATGAGCTCTGGAAGGTCGAAGAGAGAGGTAATATTGGGGTCGACTTGTCCGTTGGTACTGGAGAAGAGCCCTTGGTAGTTTCCCTCGGTTCGCGAATAGGTATAGCTCGACTGGACAAATAGCTTGTTCGAAAATCGTTTCGATACGGTCGCGCTAAGAGAATTGTAGTCTCGCCGTGCGCGGTCAAAATTGCGGATACCCTGAAATTGGGATAACTCACTTTGCAGTCGCGCCTTTTCCACCGGGTCGGTTTCCCGATCTACTCGCCCGACAAGTTTACGTTCCTCTTCCGCAGACCACTCTCCGGGGTTCGCCAGGATATAGGTTTGCGCGTTGTCCGTGGACAGATCTTCCAGAACACGTCCCAGTCGCCTATTTTGGTACGAGAGGCCTATTTTCAGCCCCTCAAGTAATTCGTACTCTACGCCGAGTATCGTCTCATCGAGATACTGCGCGGACACGCCACTAGCCACCAGAACACCTGATCCGTTCAGCAGCTCACTAGAGGGCGTAACATCGCCGGACAAGCAACCAACGCCATCCACTGCGCCGCCGAGATTTTCGTTTGGGGCCCCACAGGACGCTGCATCATAGGTAGTCGTAAGCCCACTCTCAGCACCGAAGGAGCGATCGTTGAGATTTAGCGGAACCGATTCATAGTATCGGCCCCAACTTCCGTAGAGTTTCGAGCGCCCTTCTTCACTCCAATCGTAGATAACCCCGACCCGAGGCGCCCACATATTTCGAAGCACGAGCGCGTTTTTGCCCAAGAGTTGTCCGGTCCCTTGCGCTCTGGTGCCAATCAAGTGCTCGGCATTTCGAAGTCGCTGTTCTTCATAGCGAATACCGGCATTGAGTGTCAGATTCGGCCGCAGCTGCCAACTGTCTTGCACATAGCCCGCGACGTTGAGCGTGTGCCCCTTTACG
>JAESTW010000560.1 GCA_016763395.1 Kofleriaceae bacterium | reverse complement strand
TTTCAGCGCATCAATCCCTGTGGATTCTCCTCATCGGTGATGACGAGCGCGGCAGCAGAGCTGAAGGTAGAAACCCTCTCGATGACCGATATCAAAGCGGCAATGGCCGAAGAACTCGCGCACTGCCTCGGACGCAAGCTCGAACTCTAGAGAGTACACCTTCACCGCCGGCCGTGTTTCCAACAAGCTTTCTAGCTTTTGCCTCTAGCCAATCTTGGCGCTGAGAATTTGCTATATTCGGCCGTGATGTCTGACAACGAAACCAAAGCGCCACAACTGGCCTCCTCAGCCGAGGCGGAGGACAAGATGATTGGTGCTCTCGTTGGAGGACGCTACAAAATCGCGCGGCTCTTGGGAACCGGCAATATGGCTCGCGTCTATGTCGCAGAGCAAGTGAACATGGAGAGAAATGTCGCCGTTAAACTTCTCCAACCAGAATTACTCGTAGACGAGACAGCGGGTGGCCGATTTCAGCGCGAAGTCGTCGCTGTCTCTCGCCTGCGCTCACCTCACACGATCAGTTTCATTGACTCGGGCTGCACTCCAGAAGGTGTGCCCTACATTGTGATGGAGCTCTTAGTAGGACAGACCTTGCGAGAACGGCTCGAAGAGGACAATCCTATCCCCTGGCATGAAGTTGTAACCGTGGTTGAGCAGCTCGGACATTCTCTGCACGAGGCTCACGAGGCGGGCGTGCTACACCGCGACCTGAAACCGGACAACGTCCACTACAGTCACCAGCCGACGCCCTTTCAGCCCTTTATCAAGTTACTCGATTTTGGGCTGGCCAAATTACTCGACCCACAAAACGAAAACGACATGATGCTCACAGCCCGACGTCAAACCGTTGGCACGCCCGCGTACATGGCGCCAGAGATGATTGTCGAAGAGCGCCCGGTCGATCACCGAAGCGATATCTACGCGCTCGGCGTAATGTGCCTTGAAATGCTAACCGGACAGCGTCCATATCAGCACAAAGGCACGATGCAGATGGCAATGGCACAAGTCCGAGATCCAATTCCCTCTGCACGGGCGATCAACCCAGCGCTACCCGAGGGAGCAGATGCCTTTTTCGAGTCTGTGATGGCCAAAGACCCAGCACATAGGCCACAGAGCGCTATTGAGCTGGCTGGCCAATTGCGTGCCTTGCTGTTTCAAGGCTAGTTGAGAACTCGGACGTCCGTAGCTGAGCCACGAAACACTCGAAGCTACTGCACCTGACAGCGTAGCGCGTCCAGGGCTTGTCCGAGTGACTGCCAAACTGCGTGATCGAATCCCTGCGGTGATGTTTGCACGCGCACACAAATTCCAGGACCGACGTTTTCGACGTTTAGCTTCATGTTGAGGGTAATCGGAGCCATCGTGGAAAATGCGTCGAAACTGTGTACCTTAATTTCGAGCGAGTTGGTGGTGGAGGCGGTGATATCAACCGAAACCTGTTTGGCGAGTGCCAGTGTCGCTTCGTCAACTCCCTCTTTTTGTCCGGCTACAGAGGACATGAGCCCACTGTAGTATTTCTCGATAAGCTCGACGAGCTGTTTGTGTTCCAAGGTCTTCAGCTCTGGGTAGCGAAATACGAATACGTAGCTAAAAAAGTCGGGCTGCTTGGAGTCAAACATTCCCGGTGCGAAGCGAATTTCTTCTTGTCCAGAGAACAGCATGTCCGGCGCAAACGAAGGAGGTAAGGCGATCGTTTCTCCCTTCCATGGCTCGCTCTCGTTGGTCACTGTCGGCGATTTGTCCGGGGCAGTGTCGGGGCTGCTCGGGGCTGGGCTAGGAGTTGTTGTTGCCGGGCCAGAAGCGCAAGCCGCGAGAAGGGAAGAAACTACAATCAGCATGGATCCGAAAGTCATGCTCAACAGTATAGGCGCCGGCTAAGCGCCACAAGCAACGTCGGAATATTTCCACTTTCCTGCCTCGCAATTGGCGGCTTCGGCGATTGTATTGGGATCGGGAAATCCGCATTTGTAGCAAGTTGCGAACTCTTCAATATCACAGTCCGAATCCTCCCTAGGAAACTCAGTCGGACAATCTTGGTGACTGTTGAAGTCGCAGATTCCGATTGTTCCCGAGCATATCTGTGGACATGCGATGGCCGCGCACTCGACTCCCAAGTTCGCTCCAGGACCAGTTCCGGAGGGATTGCACTTGCAGCTATTGCAAGCATCGACCGAGAACTCCTCGCCATCTTCATAGATGACGCCCAGATATTCACAGCTCGTATCCTGTACATCCTGCTGCTCGTCAAAGCAGCCAAGCGAGAGAGAGGAGAAAACAAGTCCAGCGATAAGTATACGTGAAATCACAGTACTCCGGGATTGCATAGTCCATACCAACAAACAGGCCGTGCATGGGCCCACTTAGAATGGAACTGGTGTCGCTATGTATGACACCAATGTCCGAGGTATCGAGCGCTCCACAAACGGAGCACTTCTCTTAGCGACATATCGCTACAACCAGAGTACTAGCCGCAGCAGCGCTTGAACTTCTTGCCCGAACCACAGGGGCAAGGCTCGTTGCGGCCGACCTTGGCTGCTTTGACGATCGGGCCAATTGCAACGCCCGGACGGCGGCCGCTGATTGCAGCATCAAATGCCTCCAAGATTACTTGAGTTGGTGGGTAGATAAGCTCTGCCGTCTCAAGAGTCATCGCGTCTTCTCGGACGTCTTCTTCGATGAGCTCTTGCAGTTTGGCGTAGATGTTGGGTTGGCGAGTTACGAGTTCTTCTGAAACTCGCTCATGCACTGGCTTGTCCCCAATGCCGTCAATTTTCTTGATCGCCGTTTCGAGTTCGACTTCTGCCGATGCAATATTGGCGTTGGTCAGACGTGGGCACCTGCCAACATTCTCATCGTACATTGCCCAAACTAGCGTGCTGTAGAAGACGGCGGCTTCGCCAACAGAGTCTCCGTGCTTGTCGCGAAAGGTAGCAGCGTATTGCAGGAGAGCCGGTTGCTCTTTGCCCAGCCGCTTTGCCATGCGGGTCATCGTTCGCTTGTCGCCAGAAGCGTCGAGTTCGGTAAAGTGATTGATGGTCGTTTCAACGACTTCAGATGGGACGAGTACAGATGCCATGGTCACCGAATGTGCCAGCTAGGCCTGCCCCCGCGCAACTCATGTGAACTGGTGTTTTACAATTTGTGCGCTTCCACAGGTCTCGCGCTTCGCATTTCCGAGTGCCAAGCACTATGGTTGGGCAATGACAAACGCCGCTTACCTAGTCGATGGTTTACGTACTCCTTTTGGCCGTCTCGGAGGTGCACTCGCGTCGGTACGTGCTGATGACATGGCCGCCCACGTGATCAGCAAGCTAGTCGAGCGCACTGGAATTCCGGCCGAAGCTATCGAAGATGTCATCCTCGGTTGCGCGAATCAGGCAGGCGAAGACAATCGCAACGTCGCTCGAATGGCCGCCTTGCTCGCCGGTTTGCCCATTGAGGTTCCAGGTGTAACTGTCAATCGTCTTTGCGGCTCCGGTCTTCAGGCTTTTAACGACGCGGCAAGACTAATACTGTGTGGGGAAGCAGACGTCATCATCGCCGGCGGTGTAGAGCAAATGACTCGCGCTCCTTGGGTAATGCCAAAGACAGAAAAGGGCTATCCCCGAGGCAACCAAACGCTTTACGACACCATGCTCGGTTGGCGCATGATCAACAAGCGTATGGAAGAAAAGTATGGTGCCACAGGATTGGGTATCACCGCTGAAAACGTAGCAGAGCGCTATAAGGTAAGCCGAGAGTCTCAAGATGAACTTGCATTTCGTTCTCAAGAACGCACAGCTAAAGCGTTGGCCGCCGGTCGCTTTGATCGAGAAATTGTCGAGATTCAAACCGGAGTTGTCCGCAAGACCAAGGAGGCCATCATTTGCAGTGCTGATGAGCATCCGCGTCCAGGCGTTGGGCTAGACAAACTCGCAAAATTGCGTCCGGTTTTTGACGCACAAGGCACGGTCACTGCCGGCAACGCGTCCGGGATTAACGACGGCGCCTGCGCCATGTTGGTAGTTAGTGAATCAGCACTCAAGAAATACAACCTCATCCCACTTGCGCGCTACGTAGGCTCGGCAGTCGTCGGAGTGGAGCCTGATTACATGGGACTCGGCCCCATTCCAGCGACACGTCGTGTTCTGTCCAAGACCGGACTAACAATCGCAGATATCGGAGTGAGCGAAGTCAACGAAGCATTCGCCGCTCAAGCCGTGCCGTGCATTCAAGAGCTCGAACTCGACCCAGAGACAGTCAACGTCAATGGCGGAGCGATTGCGATCGGGCATCCGCTGGGAGCATCAGGAGCCCGCCTCGTTATGACCTTGGCACACGAGCTGTCTCTCGGAAAATCAAAGCACGGCTTGGCTTCGATGTGCATAGGGGTAGGGCAGGGCATCGCTACCATCATTGAAAAAGTGTAGATTGACGGTGGGTCGGTGGCGCCCCATCGTTTTAGTGTAATTTTGTCGAATTACAATAATTTGATTTAAATGTCTGTAATTATTGGTTTTGTTTGGACACCTTGCCAATATTAAACTTTGAGCCAGATCTCAGGATTGCCACATTCCGAGGATTTTACACGTCGAGCGACTGGTAGGTCTTGAACATTCATTTCCCCCGTGTTTTGGTCTACACCTCGTGCCAGGCTCCCCTGACTATCCGACACCACCCCCTGTTGATGACGCTCTCATCGGCCGCATTATCGCGGGCAAATTTAAGCTCGGGCAGCGAATTGGTATCGGGGCTGCCGGTACCGTGTATCGGGCAGAGCAGACATCGCTAGGGCGCTCTGTTGCGGTCAAAGTTCTGCGTCCTGAATTGGCTGGAGATCCGCGTTTCATTCGCAGGTTTCACGACGAGGCACTTGCGGCCTCTCGACTCAATCATCCAAACGTCGTATCGGTGATCGACTTTGGCCAGACTGATGACGGCCTGTTGTATCTCATTATGGAGTACCTCCGAGGGGTTACTCTCACGCAGTTACTGC
>JAESTW010000559.1 GCA_016763395.1 Kofleriaceae bacterium | reverse complement strand
GCACCGTCTTACCGGCCTTCTGCGCTCGTGTACGCTGGCGTTTGTAGCTTTGTGCCAAACGTTCTTTGGCTGGATAGCGCAGCAGCTCGGGCGTATCTTCCGAATCGACAATCCGCTCAAACAGGCTTCGTGCTCGGTCATAGTCGCCCAATCGCTGCACCACGTCCGCGAGTTCAAAACGCAATCGTGAATCGTCCGGACGGATTTCAAGAGCGGCTGACAGTCGCGCCTTAGCTGCTTCAAGTTGCCCGTTTTGCTTGAGCACGCTGGCCAGCGCTCGGTGCGCCTTGTGATCTTTGGGCAGAAGCTCAACCACCGCTGAGTAGGTGCGCATGGCTCGCTTGGTGTCGCCAAGTTCTGAGTAGATATCCCCCAGCAGCCTCACGACAACCAAGTTGTAGGCATCGGATTTTCGCCACTCAATCGCGGCCACCTTTGCCTCTTCCAACTTCTTCGCCGACATCAACCCCCGGACAAGTTCAAAGCGTGCCCGACGATTGTCCGGTTCCTTCTCGACAAGGGCCTGCAACGCAGCCACGTCGACAGTCTTTCCTCCTTTGATGGTCGGCTCGGAGTTGACAGTGACGAGGGAAAGGCTCTTGGCTTCAGCCGCTTCAGCCGGGCCGACTACACAAAATCCCAGAAGGGCTAACCATGGAAGTGCTTTCATGGACTTTAGTAATCATCCGCGGTGCCAGCCTTTTTTTTACATGATTACAATGACATAAGTATCCCCGTGTCAAAGTCGACGCAGGCGAAGGTCCATATGCACACAATATTTCGACTCGTATTCAGTTACCAGTGTCGACAGCAACCACTGCCCGGGAATGATTGTGTCCTTTCCCGGGTGGGATATCTACCCGGACAATAGCCCTTTCCACCACTTCTATCTTAGAGTCGCTACATGGGTGACAGAGCATTAGTTACACTGGGACTAATAGGTATTGCCTTGTGTCTCGTTAGCTTCCGCAAGGTTCGAACAAGCTACGCCGATCGAGTCTTTAGCCCACTCGATAGCCTGGGAGATGGCGCGATTGATTCAACGCTAAGTTACGGCCAGCCCAGTGGACGGAACGTAACGAATGCAAACGGCGCACAATTTCGGCTTCGATACTGGCCGATAGACGGACTGGTACTGGGAACAGAGCTCGGTCATCTCGGCACCCCCAAGAACACGGAGAGAGCACAAGGCTTCATGGATCCCTCGTTTCGAGCTGGATACCTGGAACACCTCCCCTTGGACATCATTCTCCGAGGCGACATCCGCCTCACCCTTCCTCTCGGACAAGAGCTCGCGAGCCTGGGCCGGACAAGCTTGGAGATGGAGGCGCTCATCGGGTTCCGCGGATGGAAGCACGCTCTAGCGTTTTTTCGTCCAATTCTCGGATATCGAAGCTCGGGAACGCTAGGCCACGCATCACTACTTACAGGATGGTCTGCAGGGTTGGCCTACCAGCGTTCCCGTTTCAGCGTTTCCTTCTCCGGTGCAACCCACTGGCACTTGAACACGGTTCGGGGCGCCCGGATTGGCGGCGCTGGCACCTTTGCTATGGGCTATGAACTAACTCCTGGGCTCACACTGCGATGGGATATCAACATTTTCACAGAACCTGAAGTTGATCGCGGGGCAGGTTTTCTCTCGATAGGCGGCTTCGGCTTGGAGTGGGTCTACTTCACCGGCGATCGGAAAAACACCTATCGAACGGCCCCAGATGACGATGACAGCAGCTTCTCTGCGGCGGAGCATTGGTAGTCCCAGGCTCAAAAGCCCTCGCCAGCGCAAGCCCCCCGTACAATTCGCGCACAAAGCGCGTTTTGGCCCGCCTGAGACCCAAAGTTGCCGGAAATCGGGCCCCGCAAGTCGTGAAATCGCCGCCACTGCCCAGTACACTCGCCTCAAATCTTAGCCGAGCCCGAGGAGACCGCCAATGAGTGATCGATTGTTCAATTTTTCTGCAGGACCTGCCATCTTACCCGAGCCCGTTCTCGAAACCGCGAAGAACGCATTGTGGACATTCGGCGACACCGGAATCGGCATCTTGGAGCACAGCCACCGCGGGGCCGCTTTTACCAAGGTTATCGAAGAGGCGGAGGCAAACTGCCGGACACTCGCAGGAGTCGGCGACGACTTCGACGTACTCTTTTTGCAAGGTGGCGCATCCACACAGTTCTTCATGATCCCAATGAACTGGCTTGGCGGCGGCACCGCAAACTACATCAATACCGGCACGTGGTCGAAGAAGGCTATCAAGGAAGCAAAGCTCTTTGGTACTGCCAATGTTGCAGCGAGCAGCGAAGATGAGAACTTTAGTTACGTTCCAACTGCTGCGGACCTGAAGTGGGCCCCGGACGCCAAATACGCGCACTACACTTCGAACAACACCATCGCGGGTACACAGTTCTCCTACGTCCCGGACAGCGGTGAAGGCGTTCCACTAATTTGTGATGCCTCCAGCGACATCTTCAGCCGTCCCATCGACATGAAGAAGCACGACATGGTCTACATGGGCGCGCAGAAAAACCTGGGTCCCTCTGGGCTTGCTCTCGTCATTGTCCGAAAGTCTATGGTCGAGAGTGCCAAGGCAGAGCTTCCGAGCATGCTGCAATACCGCATTCACGCAAAAGCCGGTTCTTGCTTCAACACACCGCCAACCTTCGGCATCTTCATCATGGGCGAAGTCTTCAAGTGGATTTTGGAGCAAGGCGGTCTATCCGCAATAGAAGAGATGAACGAGGCCAAAGCCAAGTTAATCTACGACTTTCTCGGAGAGAGCAAGATGTTCTCAGGCACCGCCCGTGCGGACAGCCAGTCACGAATGAATGTGACTTTCCTCGCAAGCAATGAGGAGCTAAACAGCCAATTCATCAAGGAAGCAACAGCAAAAGGGCTTCCTGGCCTCAAGGGGCATCGTTCAGTTGGCGGTATGCGCGCCAGTATCTACAACGCATTCCCTCACGCCGGTGTGGTCGCCCTCGTCGACTTCATGAAGAGTTTCGAGACCAAGAACAGCTAGTAGAAGTACGCGGCAAGGAAGTTGAGTTAAGTCATCCAATGAAAATCGGAATTGTAAAAGAAATCTTTGAAGGAGAGTGCCGGGTCGCTGGTACTCCCAAGTCCATCGCCCGCCTGACCAAACAGGGCTTCTCCATCATCGTCGAGTCCGGCGCAGGTGAGGCAGCTTCCTTCACCGATCAAGCGTACAAAGACGCGGGTGCCGAGGTGCTTGCCACGGCCAAAGAAGTTTGGGAGCAGAGTGACATTCTCACCAAGGTTCGCCCTTGCGACTCGGACACTGAGGTCGATCTAGCTCATGAAGGCCAGGTGATAATCTCCCTGGTCTCGCCCGCGCAAAACAAAGAACTCATCGAGAAGATGGCGACCAAGAAAGTGTCGCTTCTCGCTCTGGATTGCGTACCTCGAATCTCTCGCGCCCAAAGCATGGACGTTCTCAGCTCCATGGCCAACATTGCTGGGTATCGAGCGGTTATTGAGGCAGCGACGGTCTTTGGTAGCTTCTTCACCGGACAAACAACCGCAGCTGGTAGTGTTCCTCCGGCCAAAGTGCTCATCATCGGCGCTGGCGTT
>JAESTW010000558.1 GCA_016763395.1 Kofleriaceae bacterium | reverse complement strand
GGGTCCGTCGTTGCCAAATCCATGAAGCTCCCGTTTTGAGCCAGCTTGGCCAGATTGGGAACCCTGCCCTCTTTGATGTATTTTCGCAGAAGCGTTGGATCCATACCGTCGATACCGAGGATGATCAGCTTCTTTTCACTCTTTGGCCGAGCAACATAGTCTCGGTTTTCTCCACCGCAAGAAATCGACGCGACGCCGACAGCCAAACTGAGAACTACTCGTAGTACGTGGGTCATGCCGCAGCCTCTTTCTCAATAACTTTTTCTTTGGCCTTCTTAGGAGAGTTCAGGCTTTTCCCGTCCATATAGCGTGGTGCTGGAATGCCAAAGAGGTCGAGCATCGTCGGTGCCATATCTGCGATATTAGCCTCGCTGCCGTCCGCTTTGCCCATCTTGCGATTGCAAATGAGTACGCCGGGCACTAGATCTGGATCGATACAGTGATCGCCACTCCAAGCCTTGGTGTTGTCATCGAATATGATGTCGTGTGCGATTCCGCGAACGCCATCCCACGAAGCACGCCAGCCCGCCGCATAGCCAATTATGATGTCCGGCGCGTCTTCTGCGTAGGGTCCATCATAGAGTTTGTATGACGGGTAGCACTTGCGTACCGCCACTGCATCGACTTCTTCGTCCATCAAACCATCGAGCTTGGCACAGATTTCGTCGGTCAGAGCATTGGCTTCACTCTCTTTGACAAGTCCATCTCGCTCTCGTCCTTCGATATTGAGAAAAATGCCGCCGAGACCAACACCGTAGGCCATGGTGTTTTTCCAATCCACACCTGTTAGCCAATCGCCGCTGCGCTTTGCGTCCGGGTCGAGTAATTTAAGGTAGCCGTTGGCCAGGAGCCAAGAGTTGAGATTGACACCGCGCCGAAAGGTTTGAAATCCGTGATCCGAGAGAACCATGACCATGTTCGCTGGGTCGTCGATATCGACTTTCTCCAGCACCTTGCCGACCATCTCGTCCATCTTGGCGTAGGTGTCCGGAATGACATCTTTGTATTGGCTCTTGCGGTCATCATCACGCATGGCCGGGTGACCATCATCCATAAAGCGAGTGAACATGTGCTGGATTCGATCAGTACCGTCGAACACACAGGTGATGAGTCCTTTGGGTGTGCGCTTGAGCATCTCAAAGAACATGCTCTCGCGTTCTTCGTGATTGTTCCACGCTTGCTCGAGGAATGCATCCTCATCGATTACCCCCTCATTCAGTGCCCAGGTGTCTTCTGCCAAGCCCAAAGTAGCGTAGCTTCCTAAGAGTTTTGCTAAGTATGTCGCAAAGAACTTGGGGTGAGAGATGGGAAGAATCGGGTTCTCTGGATCGATGTTGATCGGAGTGACGTAGAGTTTGAACGGAGCAACCCCCATCAAGCGGAATCGGCAAATCCCGCGAAGCTTGGCTCCGAGAGCCAGAGGAAATGCGACGGGAATCCACTCGGTGTACTCGTTGAGACCGAGGCGAATTTTCTTTCCGTCGAGTACCATTGCCGCCGATTTTTTGTCCTCAGCGATGGTGATCTTGAAAGGGATTGTGGTCGGAGCGTGTCCGACGCGCATTGGGTTGGGCGGGCCAATAAGCTTGTCCGTAACAACCCCATCCTTCATATCAACTTTAAAACGAGCACCGCCAATTGCGTCGCCATCATCGGTCGCGGAGGTGTAATACGAGAATGACCCCTGAGTTCCCTGCAAATCGGGAACGCACATCGCCGAGAGCATGGTTCCGTGGAACTTCTCAGGTGGGAAGGTAATCGGTACTCGCAAAATTGAGCACGGAATTTGATGTTGTCCGAGAACCTTCCAAAAAGGGAGGCTCTTTCGGAGTAGCTTAATCTGAGGTTTTCCCAGGGGAACGATTAAGTCACCAATGCGGAAGTCCCGAGTCGATCCTCGGACGTCCGCTGACGATAGGTCTGGCGCGTAGGTCTTTCGGTCTCGAGTCAAGAAGTCAAAGATGCCATGCTTGGCGGGATTGACTCCGGTAGCGAAGGAGCTCCACGCAACTGGCGACATGGCGGGAAAGGTGGTGCCCAGGTTCTGGAATCCACCCTTGTCCGCGATCTTCTGCATATTGGGCAACTTGCCCTCAGCCAGCATCGTTCGGACAAGCTTGGGGTCAAGACCATCAAGCCCGATAAGAACCGCCCGCTTAATCTTTGCCGGCTTGGGCGCACGTTTTCGCGTAATTTGCTTAAACACCCAGCGAAATGGCCAAAAGAGGATGCCAAACACTGCCAGAAAGAGCGATACAACCAGCATAAAGCCAGTTGTCGCCACTGCAATGCCCGCACCGGGACCAACATAGGCATGCGCCTCACTAGGTATTAGTAGTACCAGTGAGGGTAGAGCCAGAACAAAAGCAAATTGTGAAAAACGCCGCATAAGTCTTAGTCGCCTCTTACTTGTCGCCGAAGTATCCGAGTGCCTCGAGTTGCTTGCGCGTCTCGGGATCGATGTCCGCAACACCAGCCTCAAACTGGTGCTTGGTTGTGATGTCTTGCATTCGTTGTTTCTTGTCGTAGGCAGCTTGCGCTTCGCCTGCATGGACTTCTAGGAGTCGCCGAGCAATGAGGGATTTCTTTGCCAGGTTCTTCTTCTCGCTTCTGTCAGTTGCTGAGTGATAGACCTCAACATTCAATCCGCCGGACCAAATCATCTTCCAGCTGCCAACACGAATGGCTCGCTTGGTCTCCATAAACTCGCTCATCGCGTAGTAAGGACGCTGTACGGGCTCGCCCATTAGAAGTGGCTTCAGTGAAAGTCCGTCGGCCTTGGCCATCGGCTTGAGACCCAGCATATCGACAATCGTTGGAGAGATATCGACGTTCTCAGCAACTTCGTTCGTTAGAACCGAGGGTCGGATGAGAGGTGGGTAGTGAATCACGAGTGGTGCGCGCAGGAGTTCTTCGTAGAGCGAGTGCCCGTGTCCGAATTTCTTGTGCTCACCGAGTTCTTCGCCATGGTCATTGGTGACAATAATCAGAGTATCGTCCAACACTCCCATCGTCTCAAGCTCGGTGAAGAATTTTCCCATCTCGGTATCGTGATGAGTGGTCTCTCCGTAATACATAGCCTTTAACCACTTCAGGTCGTCTGCACTTGGTGCCACTTTGCCTGCTGCGGTTTGGTTTCCATTAGAGATACTGTTGCCCAAAGCGCCATCGTAGTTTCCAGCGTAGTACTGAGATGTTGCCTCGCCCTTGTGACGGTAGGGCACGTGTGGATCGATTGTCTGTATGTATAGGAAGTACTTCTCGTCCTTGTGCTCCTTGAGCCAGGCCAGAGAATCCCCGTACACATGCTCAGCTTGAGATGGCTTGCTTAGGCGGATGTAGTTTTTGTACGTATCCCAGCCCTTTTCAAAGCCGAACTTCTCGCTGACGTAGCCATTGGCGACAAACCCTGCAGTTTGGAAGCCCTTCTTTTTAAGAACTTCACTGATCATCTCAACATCAGCGGGCAATGCTGACGAGTCTTTTTTGGTCTTGTGAGTGTCCGGGTAGGTGCCGGTTAACGTTGTAGCGACCGAGGGTTTCGTCCAGTTTTCCTGGTTGTAAGCGTTCTCAAAAACCAAGCTCTTGGCTGCAAAAGCATCAAAGGCAGGCGTCTTGACCTTATTCTTCGGGTTGAAAGCCGCGAAGTTGTCTGCGCGGTTGGTATCCATCAATATTAGGATGACATTCTTGGGCGCCTTGCCCTCTTTCATCACAGGTTCCGGGGCCTTGGCAATTACGATCAGCGGCTCTCCCCAACCAGCAACACCATCTGCGCCTTCGGTTACCAATGAGAGTCGAACTGCTTTGCCGGCATACGCGGACAAGTCGACAACTTGCTCTTGCCACTCGTCGGCACCCGTTCCGCTCCAAAGTTCTTTGATTCCGCCTTTGTCCGTCTCGGCAAGCACTTTGAAGGTTGCGCCTTTGGCGGAGCCGTAATCGAAGATCAGGCTCGCGTCCGCTGGTGGCTCAATGAAGAACGAGTAGCTTCGGGCGGTTGGTGCGATGAGCGCTCGCCTCGGTCTCTTGTCCATCTTGATATTGGGAAGTACTCGTGGCATCGCGACTGGCTCAGGGCTACCCGCTTCGAGAGCGAGAAGCATCCAGTCAACATCTGCCCGAATCGCGCCAGACTTGCTGAATACATAGTCAATGCCGTGCAAGCCCGGTGTGAGCCCCTTTGCTGGAATTCGGATCGTGCTCCAGTCCGACTCAAACCTGCCATCACCGATTCGGTTTCCGTCTACGTAGACGGTGAGAACTTGTCCGGCGACTTTCGTCCGGCCGCGGATGACAATCTCTTTGACCTCTCCGGCTGCGGGAATTACAACGTTGACATCACTCTTGCGAGCATCAGCAGGCGCGAAGGTTATGCCCTTCTCGTTCTTACTGCTAGCCCAAT
>JAESTW010000557.1 GCA_016763395.1 Kofleriaceae bacterium | reverse complement strand
GAGGAGGCGATGCCTTGGGTGGTGGTGGCTTTGGACCGTCATCACTGGGACTTATCGTATCGACACTAGCGAGTATTGGGCTTGGGAGTGCCACTGGAGAATCCAGGTCTTGCTCGTCATCTTCGTCGACGATTCCCTGGAGGGCCTCGACCACGACGTCCGGTACATCTTCGGGCCAAACCATGCCCTTCTGATCCCCTTCGCTCACTACCGAGTAAATGCAAAGCCAAGGCAGAACGCAGCGAAAAGGAACACCGCCGAAGGTTAGAGTGCCGTAAATTCCGTCGTTGTCGATGCTTAGATCCACAATAGCCGGGGTCAAATCGTATCCGAAGCGAAGTACGAGTTTCGGGTCATCAGTAAATCTCTCAGGAACCTGAGAAAGTGGGTGACGTGCATCGATGTGAATGAGAACGGGCCCTTCACTCAGTAACTCTTCAACCAGCGCACGCTTGTTGGGCATGCCCATGCCGGTGCCTGGTTCGTCGGACAAGGGTGGAGAAGCGCTAACGTCTTCAGGAGATTTACCAACAAATGCAATAAATTCGTCGCGCTCGATAAGGCCAGCATCAAATGCATCACGGAGTAGTGCCCCGGCATTGTTTAGCCCAACAGTCGATGTACGTTCAACCAATCGCTCGGCCTTGGCTGCATGGCGGAGTAGTTCGGAGTGCGCTTCAAACACGCTCAACTTCTCGGCGCGCCAATCACCAATAGCACTCTCAACCTTGTCGAGAGACTCGGACAGGAGCATCTCCATGAGCGCTGTCATGATCTCCTGCAACCTCTCGATTGGGTTCTGGCCATCTTTGCTCATGACGGATTTCCTCGGGTGCTCACCCTTCCCCTTTTAACCCAGAGGATTCTGAGAGTTCAAGGAACAATAGCCGCAGCTCTTCGGGTATCTTTATGGCGCGAAAGGCCCGCAAGTCAGTTACGGCGCAGATAACGCTACCTGATGCACACAGAGTCCGCGATTCGCCTTCTACTTTGGTGACTGAATAGGCCAAACTTACGCTCTTGGATCCCATGCGTTTCAGAGTGATCTCGGTCTCGGCAGCGTCGGCAAAGCGCAGTGGTGACTTGTAATCACACTCTGCTCGAACGGCAGGAAACCCAATTTTGTCCTGATCGAGCAATTTCAAGTAGGCAGCGGCCCCGATTCGCTGGCGAAAGAGTTCTTCGAAGGCGATGTGAAAATAATCGAAAAATACCGGGTAGTAGACGATGCCCGCGTGATCTACGTCGGCGAAGCGAACAACAAAAGGAAAGCGAAAGGCTGGCATTGGCCCTGAGTAGGCGACAAGCCCAGCCACTGTCAAGCGCGCAATGCTTTGACCGCGCGTACGATGTAGCCAGTCGCTTCTTCCACCTCTTGTTGCGTCGAAAAACGTCCAAGCCCAATGCGCAATGAAGATCTGGCTCGAGCCGAATCTACGATCGCGGCCAACACGTGGGAGGCCTTGCCGGCCGCAGAGCTACATGCCGATCCAGTGGAGAGTGCCAACTCGGGTAAATCGCTAAGTAAAGTATCAGCGCTGATGCCCGCGATTGCCAGATTGAGGTTACCCGGCAACCTGTGCTCGAGACTGCCGTTGAGCTTCACGCCAGGCAGCGCATCCTGCAGGCGACGCAACAAGAGTTCGGACAGGTTGCGGAGTCGTTCATTCTCCTCTGAGAGTTTATCTGTGGCAAGTTGCGCCGCGAGTCCGAAGCCGACCAAGAGCGGCACCGGCAAGGTCCCCGAGCGTAGCCCCCACTCGTGGCCGCCGCCCACAATACCAGGTTGCAATACCAAGCGTGGCCGCCGTCTTCGCCACAGAGCCCCCACCCCTTTGGGGCCGTATATCTTGTGGGCAGAAAGGCTTATCAGATCGGCCCCTAGCGTTTTCACGTCTACTGGGATTTTACCTAGGGCCTGCGCCGCGTCACTGTGAAAGATAATCTTCGGGTTAAACTCGTGTACAAGCGCGCTGAGCCCGGCGATGTCTTGCACTCGTCCAATTTCGTTGTTGGCCAACATCAGGCTGACGAGAGTTGTGTCCTCACGCAGTGCATCACGCAAAACACGAGGGTCGATCGCCCCGCTTTTCAGAACCGGGAGAACACTCAAACTGAAGCCTTGCTGCTCAAGTGCACTGGCGCAATCAAGAACCGAGAGGTGCTCTGTCGCCGCCACCACAATGTGCTTCCCTCTGGCTTGATACGCCTGCGCTGCGCCCGCAATTGCCAGATTGTTAGCCTCGGTAGCGCCTGAGCAAAAGACGATCTCGTTGGTATTGGCGCCGATCGCGTGCGCTACTTGCTCTCGTGCCAGTTCAACCGCAGCCTCCGCCGTCCAGCCGAAGCGATGACTCGAAGAAGCCGCGTTTCCGTAGTGCTCAGAAAAGTACGGCAGCATCGCCTTGAGCACTCTCGGATCGCAGCGTGTCGTGGCCTGGTTGTCGAGGTAAATCTGGGGCACAGGCAAACTCTGCTCGCCATTGCTGGCCACTGTCAAACGAACTCAGCCCCTAAGCTACCCTTTCACCCTTGCGTCTTGCTCATGCTTGGGGCTATCTCGATCGCCATGTGGCAACGGCGCGGAATCCACATTGCGAAGCTCGGCCAAGAGGTCGAATTGCTGGGCTCTGCCTTCTTCCTCCAAGACCTGCTATTGCCCACAATCCAGACTGCTACAGCGTAGCTTTTTACCTGGGCCCGATCAGCTGCAAGATCGAAGATTCCAGGGAATCTCGGCACTATTTGCCTACCTCAGCATCCACTTCAGCCGCCCTACATGCCTCTACCAGTATAGTTTGAACTGGGTTTCGGCTTGTCAGCTTCTCCAGGGCGCCGAGCACGAAGTCCGGCTCTCCGCATCTGAATGCGAAGCATTTCTGGGTCTACTTTTTCAGGAACTGGGTCGTTCTCTGGAAGAAGCTGTGACAAGCTCTTTGCCAATGCCTGTTCGTCTATTTCATCCTCGACGGCAGCTGAATTCCACAGACCCAATCGCCGGAAACCTAGTATTGACACCAATCCTACAATACTAAGAATTCCACCAATCAAGATAGTTGCTGCAACAACGACCGCAATTTGTGTATCCCCGCTCTGGCGATCCCACCCGATTCTCGTTGCCAGATACAATCCAGGAAGTAGCAATAGGCAGCCTACGAGCCCTTATACGAAGCCCGCCCTTCCTAGAGCGGGACAGCGCAGCAGTAGATTCGTTATTCAAGAAAGAATAGTAGCAGAGAAGCTACTAACGTCGATGCCGGCGCGAATGTGCTCAGGGCCATAGTCTGCGTTGCCTTCAAGTTGATACTGTGCAGTCATGCCCCAAGCCAAATTCAAACCGTTGCTGGTTCTCGCCTTACTTAGCAGTGGCGCGTGCTCTGACGACAACGCCAACGACACAATCACCGATGCTACTACAGCCCAGGTAGATGCAAAGGTGCCGGACGCACGCATTCCAGATTCCGAAATTGCAGCGACAATTGGAGAGCGCTGCACCCCGGGCAATCGCGCAGGACTTATCGTGGTGTCCGGGTCCGGAGCCCGGCGAGATGTGTGGGCAACATTGTCCGACAAAGCATCACCTCTTTACGGCGACGCATTTCTGTCCGACGCATCTTGCGACTTTCACAAATTCACGCCAACGGCGCCTTGCTCTCCCTGCAGTGTCGGTGAGATTTGCCAGATGAATGGAGTCTGCACCCCCGAGCCGCGCCCGGCCAGCGATGGCAAGCTAGTTTTGCGCTCTGGCGGCGAGGAGCAGAGCTTTATACTCGACCCGATGCTGGGTACGACATATGGCGAAATCACTCTAACTGGTGCAATGCTGTCGATGAAACTCACAGGCCTCGGCCAGACCATCACTCTCACAGAGCTTGCTGTCCCAGACGATTTAGCCTCCGTAACGGGCACTATCACAGGCTCCTCATCAACCCCGCAGGCAGTGGATATCACCTGGAAAGACCCACAACTGTCGACCTCTGTCTTCACCCATATCCCGCTCAACCACCACGCATCCGGACCTATCTTCACAGAATGTGCGGTTGGCTCCAGCGCAGAAGCCCTGCATGTTGATGGACCAATGTTGCAACCCTTGGCAGTTATCACCGGCCTAGAATTTCAAGGCATCGAACATGTGCGTTTCGCCGCCGCTGACACCTCCATCGGCTGTATTGAGTTTCGTCTGCAGCGCCGCCAGTTTGTGAACTTAGTACCAGCGCTATAGCCTATTTGGGATCGGTGATGGACCGCTAGTACGCCACCGCAACCGACTCGGACGAGCGAATCACAGTGACCTTGACCTGTCCGGGGAAGGTTAGTTCTTCCGAGATTTGCGCGGCCATTTCTGAAGACATTTCGACTGCTGCCAAGTCGCTCACTTGGCTGTCGTGTACATAGACTCGCAATTCTCGGCCACCGTGTACTGCCGCGCAGTAATCAACGCCTTTGTAGCGACCGCCCAGCCGCTCAAGATCTTCAAGCCGTGTAGAGAAACCTTCAGTTTGTTCTCGCCGAGCTCCAGGCCGCGCTCCGCTCATGGCGTCTGCAGCGGCAACCAAATATGCATAGGGAGAGTTGGCCGGTTCATCGGCGTGATGGGAACCGATTGCATTTGCCACAATCTCATCTTCCCCGACACGCCGGGCGATATCGGCGCCAATTACGGCATGGGAACCTTCGATCTTGTGCGTAAGAGCTTTGCCAATGTCGTGCATCAAGGTTGCGCGTCTAGCCAGCGCCATGTCTAGCCCTAGCTCTTCGGCCATCATACCAGCCAAAAAGGCCGCTTCAACCGCGTGCAGCCATTGATTCTGCGTATAACTTGTCCGGTAGTTTAGCTGTCCAACCAAGGTGACGATTTCTGGGTCGGCGATCTTTACCTTGAGAACTTTGAATGCCTTTTTTCCGAGACGCTCAATTTCCCCATCCAGACGTTCGCGAATCTGCTGAACCCATTTCGCAGGGTCCTCCTTGGCCGCCATCAATGCCTTGGGCTTTTTGCCCAGTGCCTTCAGCGCCCGTCTCGCCACTTCTCGTCCAACGCCGTCGAGCCCCTCAAGCCTGAGCGAGTCTTCACTCTCGTGCATGTTGAGCTTGGTATTGGCCGCGGCTGCAACAACGTCCAGCAGTCGGCTATCATCCGCCAAAAGTAGTCCACGCACGCCGCGTTCCAGCGGGATATTCGAGATACTGCGAACCGTCAAAAAATGATTTTGGTAGCGCGAAACTGCAACGGACATGAGGCGATTTGCCTCTCTGGCATGTTCACTGCTGCCGGCGCTTTGCTCAATATTACGGATGTGCTGTGCCGCTTCTCGATGTGCCTCTTCGACCCAGCGAGTGCGCATCAGGGCAACAACTTCATCCCCAGTGGTAGCTCCGAGTTGTTCCAAACGCACCACTAAATCGCCTCGGACGTCATCGGTATTCTTCCAGTAACTTCTTGCCCTGTCGCGCTGCTGCTTTACACCGGCCTCGCGATCGCGAATTTCCTCTTTGCGATCGTCGAGTGCATCTCGTCTTGTTTCCAGCTCGTCTTCTCGGACAACAAGAGCGTCCTCGTCGACTTGCAAGGCCTCCCGATCTCGCTCCTGCGCTTCGTCGGCGCTTTCGGCCGCTTGTAGCGCGTTTTCACGGGCTTCGCTCTCCGCCGACTTTTGCACTAGTGAAGCGTCCAAGCGCGCGCCCTTTACCGCGGACCTAGCTTCAGACTTGGCTGCTGCAATGGTCTCGCGAAGCGTTTTCTTTGCCATCGAGAGCGCAACGCCAACGCCGCAGCTCATGCCCACAGCGCCCGACGCGATTACTATTTCGATACCAGCCATAGGCTGAGCATAGCAGCTTCGCTGGGGCTTGGGTGGTCAATTGGATGGCACTGTCTGGGTTGCGGGCTGTCTGGGTTGCGGGCTGCGTTTGTAGTCCAAAGGCTACTCCTCCGAGGACCCCGGCCACAGTGCGCCGAGCTCTAACTCAATGGCATCAAATGGCTCGGCCCACTGCGCTGGAGCCGCCAAAGCTCGCCGCTAGCAGCCCGCTGGCGCCTTCGAGTCGCGACACCTCGAGAGTCTGTGCAATTGGATCGACTAGCCACCTGACGCCTGAGCCATTTCGTAGATTGGGGCCAGTTTTTACTTTGCTAGAGCCGACGTCGATTTGCAGTACTGAGCTTTGCGCCATACATTGCCTTGTCCTTATTGCCGATATCGCCAGTGCGTTTTACGACAGACACGCGAGTCTAATCCTCAGAATAAAACCTACTATTGACAATGCGAGTCGCTGGGGAAGTCTCACACTTCTTCCTGAACTCAGAAAGCGTACATGGTGGTCGTTCTTCCAGCACAACGGTGCCATGAGTCGCCCCAACTGTTTTCGCAAGGCTTCTCAATAAAGAACCTGGGTCCGGTTTTGTCGATGCAAGCCCAGCTATCATTCCACCATCACTGGTAAAAACTAGAAAGCCCTGGCG
>JAESTW010000556.1 GCA_016763395.1 Kofleriaceae bacterium | reverse complement strand
TTGTCGATACTCCCGGTGTTAACGATCTAAACGAGCAACGAGCGGACATCACCTACGGTTATGTTCCTCGAGCTGATGCGGTGATTTTCCTCTTGGACGCCTCCCAAGCTCTCAAAGACTCAGAGCGAGAATTTCTCTCAAGTCATGTTTTGGAGGGAAGTAAAGACCGACTCATCTTCGTCTTGGGCAAAATTGACCTGCTCAGTGAAGCGGAACAAAAAGCCGTTATTAAGTACGTGCGCGCTGGGCTCAAGAAGTTCGTGGACGACCCTGTAGTATTTCCGCTCTCGGCCAAAAACTGGCTCGAAGAAGAGGACGTGGACAGCGGATTTCCCGAACTCCTCAACTACTTAGACCGCTTTCTAGATACTGATAGATCGCAAATTGTATTGGACAACGCAGCCGTCGACGCATCCCGGACAGCCGCGCTCGTCCAGCAGAATCTCGGGATAAAGCTACACGCCCTCGGCCTGGATATGGGTGACCTTGAGCAGCGGGTTGAGGATGTCAAAAAGCAGCTCGACTCTTCAAAACGACAAATTGATGAACTCCACGTTCGGATCAAAGCCGAAACCGAGGCCATCAAGTCCCAAGTCGCGCTTGGTCTAAATGATTTTACCCAGCGCTTCGCCAAAGTAATCCCGCACGAGATCGACCGTGTTGATTCCAACGATCTAAAGCAATACCTCGGACCATTTGTCCAAGACAAATTCAAAGAGTGGGCTGAGCTACAAGGCATGCATGTCTCGCGAGCACTAGAAAAACTCGCAGAAGAGATAATTACGATTACCAACGAGAATGTTGCGGATGCTTTTCATTCACTGAGTAGTCGACTGGGTGCATCTCAAACCGAGATCGACATCGATACCGACAGCTTCATGTACGATCTGGGCATTTACGCGGTGGGCGCCCTAGGCACTACTGTGTTTCTCTTCGTTAACACCCTCGCTGGCGGGCTACTTACTCTGGCGGCACCAGTTCTTGCGATCATCGTCAAGTCGAAGGTGTCCGGTGATATGAAGGAGCAGGCGAAGGAGCGAGCTCCTGGGGTTATTCTTAAAGCTGGCGAAACGATGCAACCATTCTTCGATGAGTGCATCGACGATTTTGGTCTTCGCTTGCGAAATTTCGTCACCACCGCCGGAGTGGACTTGTACAAAGGCATCACCGAAGTTTTGGAGACAACGGTAGCTGAGCGCCGCGAAGGAGCTGATGCAATCGCTTCACTTGTCGAGGCGACTCGGGCAGACAGCATGACGATAGTGCACCTGCGCACTGCTCTTGACACAGCGCGAGATTCAATCTGGGATCGGAACCGTGACCTGTCTTCGGAGCCGCCCGATAACGATACGGACAATGCAAAGCCCGAGGAACGCGAGACTTCTGCGTCGCCACCGGGCCCACCACCACTGGCGACAGATTTAGAAGAGCTGGACGAAGATGATTTGGAAGAAATCGAGGATGATACCCACTCACCTCCCTCCAACGAAACTCGCAAAGATCTCAACTAAATGTCGAGGTGGAGTGCTAGTTATGCCGAGGACATCTAGCTCTTGTCCTTTTGGTCCCGAATAGAGCGCGGCATTGAAAGCATCGCTGGCGACCTGATACCGGATGAGTTTCGCGAACGCTTGTCCGGTGCAAGAAAGAACCTTGAGTCGGGACAGCTAGCAGAAGCCGAAACTGAATTGCAAGACCTGGTCAGACTCAGACCAGATCATGCTGCCGCCCAGACACTCTTGGGTGTCACTCTACTTAGCCAAGAGAAAATCGATGCAGCGCGAGATGCCTTCGATCGAGCGCTGGCTCTCGACGCAGAACTTCCAGAAGCGCTCATCGGACGAGGCAATACCGCGCTTGTTGCCGATAGCCCTGAACTTGCCATCCCCTATTTTAGGGATGCCATCGATGCTGCCGGCGGTGACCAAGAACTTCTCTCAGAGGTGTACCATGCACTTGGACGGGCCTATCGGTCGTCTGGCGACCTCGGTAAGGCGATACGAGAGCTTCGCAAAGCAGCAGCGGAATCTGGCGGGAACTCGGCGATCATTGCCGATCTCGGAGACGCTCTAAGTATCGATGGCAGCCGCTCACACACGGAGGCTCGACGCTATCTCTAGCGCCTTGCCGACCGCGATGGTTGCCCACCAGTTGCATGGATTGCACTCGGACGAATCTCACTAGGAAATGAAGATCCCGAAGGTGCTATCTCGTACTTCGAGAGAGTGCTTCAAAGCGATCCGGACAATACGGGCGACAGCACTAGCTCAAGAGACGGACAACTCTCCTTTCAGGCAAACATGGGTATCGCCAACGCGTATCTCGAACTTGAGAATGGAGAAAACGCAAAGCTTGCGTTGCAAATCGCGCTGAGGCAGGCAGCCCCTAATTTTTCGGTGGGTGAAATCTATTCGAAGCTCGGCCAAGCGCACGATCTGCTCGGCGACAATGACGCGGCGATGACCAGTTTCAGGCGGGCACTTACCCGACAGCCAAACGCGGCATCGCACCATGACACAGCCAAACGCGCGCTCCGTCTAACCTTAGCCCATGGCGATATCCCAGGTGGCGTCGAGATGGCGAATCACGTACTGGCCAGCAATGCTGGTGATTCTGACGCGCTCACCGCCCGAGGATTGGAATTGGCCTCCAACTCACAAATAGAAGCCGCTCGCGCTACTTACGAGCACGCGCTTGAGAACGGTGCAAACTACGAAACATTCTTGGCCCGTGCGGCGCTAGAACTCAGTGTCGAGAACTACGATCTCACACAGCATTTTCTTTCCTTAGCATTGCGTGAAAAACCTGATTCCACCCGTGGAAAAACCCTGCTGAGCGCCTGCCAGTCTAGCCAACTTGGCGTGAAATTGCTGCCGGAGAGTAGCTGGTACGATCTTGCTTCCGCGCTCTCTCGCTTGTGCGGACAAGAGCCTGCACTTTTGCCCTTGCGCCAACTCGCGAACCAGGCCCTGTCCGAATATGATCAACCGCTCCTGGTTGCAGTCATGGGAGAGTTTTCTAGCGGCAAGTCATCCTTCGTGAATGCCTTCGTAGGTACCGATGTGGCACCAACCGGAGTAACTCCGACGACCGCGACAATCAACATCGTCAAATACGGTCGCTCCAAGGCCGGACGGGTTATCTATCGGGACAACACAAGCCGTGATATTGCGGGAAGCAAGCTCTTCGAGGCCCTCGGTACGATAGACGACGACGAAGCGCGGCGTATACAACATGTCGAGATCCTAATGCCCATCGACATACTGGAGCGGGTCAACATCATTGATACTCCCGGTCTTAACTCCATATTGCCTGAGCATGAGGCAGTAGCCCGGTCTTTTCTTAAACGTGCGGATGCCGTCATCTGGGTTTTCACCGTTAACCAAGCTGGCAAATCTACAGAAAAACTGGCATTGGACAGCATCAGGGAAACCGGTGTCCGAGTTCTCGGCGTTCTAAACAAAGTCGATCAACTCTCCAAAGATCAGGTCGGCGAGGTTCTCGCCTACGTTGACAGTGAACTCGGCGACCGTGTGGAGGCGTGTATTCCTATCTCAGCACGGAAGGCTATCGCAGGTGATGCTGACAGTGGCTGGGACGCCATGCGCGATGAGCTCGAAGCCCGGTTTTTCGATCAGGCCCGGACCATTAAGAAGCAGGCATTGAACAGGCGCCTACATACACTTCTCGACAGTGCCCACGATGCTGTGGCAAGTGCCAATCACCAATCGATTGCCTTTCGAGCTGCATTGCGGACAGCTGCCAAACTGGCGAGAGAGTGCATGTTTCGATTCGTCGATGAAGATGTCGAGCAGGAGCGTTTACGTATCGCACAGGACACTGGTCTTCTCTATCGAAATGCCGCTCTGGAAGTCCTTGAACTTGTCCGGCCCCGAAAGCTTCCCTTCGGCTCAAACAAAGCAACCCAGGCAGACCGAGACTATCTGCTCGGCCTCTTGGACAGTGGCTTTGATTCGCTTCTTCAAGAGAGCAAGTCTCGTTGCATTGGGGTCCTTACTCAGTACGTTGAAGAAATCATCTCGCCCGAGCGTGACAAACTGGAACCGCTCTGGAATGCATTGGACTCTCGAATCAAAGAGGGTCTAAAACTCGCGCAGGCGGAGGTCTGGACTCAGTCCTTAGCATTTGTCCGTGGTTATCTTCGTGGAGGCTTTGTGGACCACTTTTTTCAAGTAGAATTGGGCAAGATAGAACTGACCGAAGACGCCATCTATCACGTGCTTTTTCGTTCATCGCCCGAACTTGACACACAACTTAGTCTGCCTCTCGCCAAAGCTGGTGGACAGCTACTTGAAGATCTATCGGATTTCCTCGATGGTCGGGCAGACAATGCTGAGGTCCAGTTCCTAGTTGGTGATTCGGGACTGTCTCGAGCGCTCTCCTCTTTAAGTGAACACCGACAAGAACTTGCAACCCGTTTGGACGGAAATGACGACTCGAAATAAACTAACACTAGGCGTGGACGAAGCTGGCCGTGGTCCTGCTCTCGGACAAATGGTCTTGTCCGCTGTGGTACTCGATAGCAGCAGCGCAAGTCTACTAACTCGCGCAGGCCTCGCTGACTCCAAGAGTTACGGCTCCGGGAAAAAGGGAAAACTCACAAGAGCCAGGTTGGCAAAACTGGTCATGAAACATGCTGTTTTTGTTAGCGTACAGGTCGTTGACGTCGCAGAAGTAGACCGGCGTGTCCACGTGTCCGAGCTTAACCTTCTCGAACGCGAGGTCGCGGACAAAATGATTTCGGCGGCACCGGAGGTTGACCGAATCGTATGCGACGGTGAACGCCTATTCGGCGGCCTCAAGGCGAAATACCCCCATCTAGAAGCTGTTAACAACGGCGAATCTGCCCATGCATCGGTCGCGGCCGCGTCCGTTGTGGCCAAAACTCGACGGGATGAGCTATTTGCACTCATGCAGCTCCGCTATTTCGGAGAGTTTGGCGAGTTTGCCGGCGGTGGTTACGTAAATCCCGCCACGAGACGGTTCTTGGTTAGTTATGCCGATGCCAAAAACAACCTTCCGCCCGAAGCTCGTCGCTCATGGCCCTATGAATATCTGAAAGAATCACTAGGCGACGATTTCAACGCTGAGATCTCGTAACCGCAGACGCGTTAGAGCCTCCGATGAATGCGAGAGGCTACTGTGCGCTAGACTTTAATCGGCAGGCCTTTAGCCCAGAATCCGATAGGTATGTCCGGTCATAATAGGCGCTGTCGAGTTTTCGGATTTGTTGTCCGATTTTCCGAACGGTTGCACAATCCCCATTCTTAGCCGCACGTTGAGCCTGTCGGTGAAGTGCTGCTGCTTTGCCAGTAGGCACCACTCGAGCGTCCTCGCTCTTTTTCTCCTTCAAGAAGTCTTCATCGTCGGTCTCTGTGACAAGAGATCGCACAAAGTCTGGCTCTGGTGCTGGGCTCGGAGCACGTACCTCGGGGCTAAGGCCACCGGTTGAGCGCCCCTTCGTCCGGGATGACTTCTGGGGAGCCTTGTTTTTGGCTGATTTCGCACGACTATCCATGAGGCTCTTACCCGCGGATGACTTCCGCTTCTTGGCAACCGGCTTGTATACGATTTTGTCCGCGCTATCCTTACGCCCAGAGCTCTGCGATGCTGGAGCCGGAGCCGCTCGCCCTAGCTTTTGTGTAACTTCCTGTGGTGGAGCGGCTTCCCCTCCGACTTGGACGAATTCGTCGGACGGCACGTCAGCAGCCTGCGCCCCCTCACGGGATTCGGATGAGGACTCGGACACCTCTGTTGCAACACTGTCTAAAAAGACCTCAGCTCGGTCACTCTTCGGTTCTGGTGTGTTTTCAACGTTGGGAGCGGCAAGGCCCGGCCTCGTCGCCTCGCTAGCTGCCAAGGGTTCGGCAACTTGGCCACCATTTTGGTAATAGAGAGTACCAGCAACTCCAGCCACCAGTACCAGTGAAGCCGCGGCGGCGAGACCTGGATGGGTTGCCAGAGGCATCACCAGGTTACTAAACCACGCCCAGATACCTGCTTCTGCTGGCGCCTTCTTGGGGGAAGGAGCATGCTTTGCGGCCATAGCCAGCAGGCTATTGGTAACCGCATCAGACGGCTCTTGCTCTGGCATAGCACTAAAGAGCGAACGAAGCCCGAGTAAACCCTCGAGTTCACTATCTAGAGATGACATGTCCTCAGTCTGACCGGACAACTCCTCATCGTCGGACATTCCACCGTCCGGATACAAGAGAGCGAGGAGATTATGCATCTCCTTATCCTCGTCTATTTTTGTATCATCAGACATATTCGTATTAGAACTAATAGTAGTATCTGTACCTAGGGTAAAGCCTTAGCCATATCAGCAAATTCTTCAAGTTCCATTCGAAGTTTTTGCAATGCATAGCGCATTCGACTTTTGACAGTATTCTCAGAAACCCCAACCACATCAGAGATCTGCTTAAACGGCATATCCAGGAATTCCCGCATCAAGAACACTTCGCGCTGATCCTCGGAGAGTTCTCCGAGAGCCAATTGCAGTTTTTGATGGATTTCTTTAGACACGAGTTTCCGATCAGAGGGCAGTTCATTGCCCGCAGTTACGTCAAGTAGAGTGCCACCCTCCGAATCTTTGGAAAGTGATTGATCTAGCGATTTTGTTTTACGATGTTTAGCTCTTCTACTTTGGTCAACGCATAGGTTACGTGCAATGGTGTAAAGCCAGGTCGTAAATTTTGCCTGACGTTGATATTTCTCTGCACTGCGGATCACTCGCAAGAATGATTCCTGCAGTAAATCCTCCGCAAGCTCCCGATTTTGCACGAAGCGAAGGATGAAATTGAACACCGGCTTGCGGTGACGAGTCAGTAATATTTCGAAGGCACGAACTTCGCCCTGCTGGTACCGAAGCATCAATGCTTCGTCTGTTTCGTCGTGCAACATCGCTAGCGGATTGTCCCTTTGTCCTACTGAAACGCCGGTCTTAACCAAGACTTGCGAATATGCCATCACAGTACCCCAATCGAATCGGCATCACAAAAACCCTGCAATGCCATCTGTAAGAAGATTTTCCGTGCCCAGTCATTCACATTGCCTTTTCCATGCTCCGCGTAGCCCATCTGCCTACTCAACGACTCAAGCCGCGAAATCTTTCATGCAGCTCAACGATTGCTAGGACTGCTGGCTATTCAGACTCCTGCCGAGCCAAGATCCTTGGAGCCGAAGAGCCGCCATGAACACATTTTCACTCACTTCTAATAACTTCAGCTATATAGGCGTGGATCGCTGCGGTTTTCGATGCATACTGCGCCAATGAAATCTCGTCTGGCCTTCACACTCGCCCTGCTGCTGCCACTCTCAAACTGCGGAGGGGCCAATACGAAGGCGACTGGCACCGAGACCAGTGGCATAGGGACAGAGAACGACTCCGTGTCTAAGAGAATAGAGTCCAAAAGGCTGCGGGTCTTTTTCGAGCAAAATTTCGCGTGGCGTCTCAGCCAGAGTCCGCAGATGCAAACCCGGCTCGGTCACAAGGTCGACTACGGGAAATGGGACGACATTTCGCAGGAGCAAAAAGCTCGAAAATACGAGCACTGGAAGCAAGACCTACGTGCGCTGCAAGAATTTACCGTAGGCAAGCTCGATGCGCAGGCGCAAATTAGCTACCGGCTCTTTGAGTTTGACCACAAAACCAAGATCGAGGGCTACGAGTGGCGCCTGCACAACTACCCAATCAATCAAATGCATGGAATGCAGGCCGAAGTTCCTGCCTTTCTCATCAACTATCATAAGATTTCTTCTGTGTCGGATGCGGAAGCCTATGTTTCTCGTCTACAAGGCGTCGCACGGCTTTTTGAGCAGCTTCAACTCGGACTTATCGCACGGCAAGAGCTAGGGATCTTACCACCAAAATTTGTATACGCGCATGTACTTCGAGACTGCGAGAATATCTTAAAAGGGAAACCATTCACCAATGGCGACGACAGTGTTCTCCTTGGTGATTTCCGAAAAAAGGTAGATGCCCTAAAGCTATCGACCGAGGATTCGTCCGCACTTCTCGCAAAGGCTGAGTCGGCCTTACTCTCGTCGGTGAAGCCAGCCTACACCGGACTTCTTGCGCTACTGAAAGTACAAGAGAAAGTCGCAAAGACGGACGACGGTGTCTGGCGATTGCCAAAGGGCGACGAATTTTATCGTTTTGCGCTGCGACGAATGACGACGACGGACAAGACTCCAGCGGAAGTCCATGAGCTCGGACTCAGCGAAGTCGCTCGCATACACGGCGAGATGAAAGAGATCATGAAGGTCACGAAATTCACTGGCGACCTCCAAGCCTTCTTCGAATTCATGAGAACGGACAAGCAGTTCTACTTGCCAAATACGGAAGCCGGACGCGCGGAATACCTGGCTCAAGCTGTCGCAATTATCGACGTCATGCGTTCCAAGCTCGATCAACTTTTCATCACCAAGCCCAAAGCGGGCATCATCGTAAAGCGAGTCGAAGCCTTTCGAGAACAGTCGGCGGGCAAAGCATTTTACAGCGGCCCATCCCCAGACGGCTCCAGGCCGGGTACCTACTACGCAAACCTCTATCGCATGGAGCGCATGCCCACCTACCAAATGGAGGCGCTTGCCTACCACGAAGGAATTCCCGGACATCACATGCAAGTCGCCATTGCCACCGAACTCACGAGCTTGCCAGACTTCCGCAGACACGGCGGATACACGGCGTACGGCGAAGGTTGGGGCCTTTATTCCGAGTATCTCGCAAAAGAAGTTGGGCTCTACGCCGATCCCTATTCAGACTTCGGTCGCCTCGCCATGGAACTCTGGCGCGCCTGCAGACTCGTCGTCGACACCGGAATCCACGACAAAAAGTGGAGCCGCCAAGACGCCATTGACTATCTCAAGGCAAACACTCCCAACCCAATGGGAGACGTCGTCAACGCAATCGAGCGCTACATCGTCATGCCATCCCAAGCAACAGCGTACAAAATCGGCATGATCGAAATCCTCAGACTTCGCGAATCCGCCAAAATGAAGCTCGGACAAGCATTCGATATTCGCGAGTTCCACGAAGTCATCATCGCCAACGGTCCGGTTCCACTTGCGGTACTTGCGGACCTTGTTGATACCTATATCGCGGATAAGATGGCTACCAAATAGTTCGGGCACAACCACACAGTCAGCAAACTATGGCTGGCAAAAAATCCGACAAAGGATGTCCGGTTTTGCCATATTATAGACTCAGAGCAGCTCCGGCTCCAAACCAGGCTGACGTCCGGCCCGAGCCTTCTACCAAGATTCGCCCGCTTCCAAAAACACGCCAATTCCGATTAGCATGCCATCCGATAATCAGCCGAGTTTGTAACAATTCCAGGGTGCTCTTACTGGACAGCAGTTCACTGGTGTCCGACATTGTCGACAATACACCATACTCTCGGCGCTCGGTAATATTCCTTCGGACCTGACCTGGAAGCCAGTTTATCTCTATGTACATAGCTGTGCGAGTTTGTCCAAACGTGTGAGACAGGCCCAAATTTCCATAGAGGGTTCTCAGTGTTGTATCAGTTGCCATCGAGTAATCTTCGCGAAACCCCAGTGGCGAGTCCACTCTCTTGACTTGACCAGCGCCAGAATACATTACCCCAAATCCGTAGACGATCCGGGTTCTGCTCTCAGTCGATTCTGAATGAGTTCTTGCCAAGCGGAACTCTAAGCCAATTCCTCCACCAAACACGATCGACTCGTCGTCCGAGAATATCGAGAGCTGGGACTGAAGTTGCCAAACATTTTTTCGGCTTCGCAGCTTTGAAAAAACACTCGGTAGGCCATTCAACGTTGACGTTGAATTCGCGTAGGGTCGAACAATCCTTGTTGCATACGGCTGTTGTCCGGGGCTTTCATTAAACCTGATAGGCACAATCGACGCAAAGGCCGAACGGCGCGCGATCTGTGTGTCGATTCTCTTCGCTCGGTTGGTGAGCTCTATCGCTTGCTTTAGAAATTTGTTGGAAAGTGCAGCAACTGCAGCCTTGGACACCCTCTTCCCATTTAGCGTATCTATCTTGCCGTATTTGAGTATCAAATGAGCATTCCACAGATTTCCCGCGACATATACAAGTAGATCTGGGTCCTTGATTGTGGCGAAGAAGGTTTCAAGGTCTTCCTCGAGATGCATTTGTCCGGCTACCGAATTCAGATCGTTTCTCTCGGACAATACATGTAGAGCTCCTTGCTGAACGAGTGTATCGACAACTCCCGCCGCTTCCTTTTCTCTGGCACTCAGTGGTGCAATCTTTCCAGCGGCAATGCGTTTGCGAGATTCTTCCAGCGCCCGATGTAGCTTCCATCTCGGCACCGCAATTCCGAGCCCGACGACACCAGCATCAACATTTCCTCGAGCTACCAGCATGCCAACCACCTCATGCCTTTCGTTTACTACGGGGCCGCCAGAGTTTCCAGGATTGACACTAATGTCGAGCTGGACGGTACCATTGTCGAGCGCGTCGGCGACGATACCTCTGGAGGATTGCGCTTGTGTCCGGGTTGGATCATTTGGGTAGCCGATAGCAAATACGGTTTGCCGTACGGGCAATGCTCCTGTGTCGGAAGAGAGGGTGACGCTAGCTGTATTTTTCTCAATCCTCAGTACCGCAACATCGGACTGTTTGCTGGTTACAACGACTCTGGCGGCGGTGAAACCAGTCTGTCCGGGAAGCCGCACAACTACATGGGCGCCCCGACTACAACATGTTGCGCCGTAAGAATCAGCCCGCTATCCCCAACAATAAAGCCACTGCCGTGTCCAGCTTTGGGTGTCGCCACTGAAATGGTTGGGCCTCTGTCACCGAGCGCG
>JAESTW010000555.1 GCA_016763395.1 Kofleriaceae bacterium | reverse complement strand
CGGGCGTAGGTGGCGAATCGGAGCACCCACCACACGCCGTAGAAAGCAGCAGCCCAGCCACGAGTAATCCACGGCTTAAAAGTAACGGAGATCTAGTCACAGGCGATCGGGAGCGTCCGCCATTCTTGGCGTCACGAAGTACGTCCATTCTGGTAGCTTGAGGGTACTCAATTTTCGCAGGATCACTCCCTCCAATAGCCTGTTTCCAAAAGTTGGGCATTGTCGACCGCCAGGAATATACCTCATTGAGGTATATTGCGAACATGAAATCACTCTTGCTATTGCCAGCATCTCTGTTGTCCGTCGCCGCATTCTCTTGTGCCGGGTCTTCCAATTCTCAACCAGCATCGCCTGCGATGTCCGAAGCGGATGAAAAAAACAGCGAACCAGATTCGTGGCAAGACTGGAAGAACTACACCAATGTTTCACCGGGCGCTTGGATTTCCAATACCCACGGCAAGCGCTTTGTCGAAATCTATGTCAACGATATTGGCCTTGAGGCCTACAAAAACCTCGACACCGATATGCCTGTTGGCTCCATTGTGGTCAAGCCATCATGGGAAAATCAGGACGGCGTTGCTGGAGAATCTGGACCGCTCTTCATCATGGAGAAAATGCCGGAGGGTTTCGCTCCTGACAACGGTGATTGGTTCTACGGCTTTCAGTGGCCTGACCCGCCAAAGGAGTGGGCCGATAAAATTGGCAAGAACCCAGATTGGCGAAGTCCCTCCAAAAAGGTCGATTACTGCGTAGGCTGCCACGATATATACGATCGTAACTTGGGCATGCCGCCGGAAAAGCGCGACAAGAACTCACAATAGCTTGCGCGACCCAGTTATTGCGACAATCTTGCTACACTAAGCTCAGGCAGCGACGATGCTCGGCGAAACCCTAGGAAATTACCGAATTGACTCCCAGATTGGCTCTGGGGGGATGGGTATTGTCTACAGCGCAGAGCACGTTCTCTTGGGCAAGCGGGCTGCAATCAAAGTGCTCAAACCAGAGCGCTGCGAATCCGAAGAAATCGTCAATCGCTTTTTCAACGAGGCCCGCGCGGCGGCGATGATCAAACACCCGGGAATACCCGAGATTTTTGACTATGGTCATCTCCCGGACGGCAACGCCTACATCATTATGGAGATGTTGGAGGGAGTTACCTTAGGCGATATTCTGGAAAACCGGACACGCCTTACACCCGGGCGAACAATCGCGCTAGCGCGGCTCATGGCTGGAACTCTCATGGCAACTCATGAAGCCGGCATCATTCATCGAGACCTAAAGCCGGACAACGTTTTTGTAGTGCCGGATGCCGCAATGCCTCGCGGTGAGCGAATTCAGATTCTAGACTTCGGGATTGCCAAACTACAAAACAACACTTCGGACAGCAGTGTACAAACCGAGACCGGTCGCCTGATGGGGACTCCCTATTACATGTCACCAGAGCAGTGCCGGGGCGCGGGGAACATCGACCACCGGACAGACATTTACTCCCTCGGCTGCGTTCTCTACCAGATGCTATGTGGCCGTCCGCCCTTCGCCATGAAAGGGGCAGGCGAAATTCTAGCCGCGCACATACACTTAATCCCCCAAGCACCTCGCGAAATTGAGAGTTCCGTCCCAGTCCGCTTAGAGGAGCTAGTCCTCCGCCTTCTCGCCAAAGACCCAGGAGATAGGCCACAGACCATGCAGGAGGTGATCTCTGAGCTCAACCAGATCGCGCTAATGTCCAAGATGGACACGCCCGAGCCAAGCCTGGCAGCATCGATGGAGATTCCCGTCCGGGATGTTGAAGCAATTGGCAATCAGTTAGATTATCTAGCGGATACCATTGATGACGCCGCTTCTGAGTACTTCAACACGGCGATGTCCGGCGAGGACATGAGTACCTTGGGAATCAAGGTCGATGTTGAGGGCAACTACGAGCGTATACAGACGGGCACCGCAGCGGTTCGAAGAAAATCTGGCGGAACGCGCGGCATCGTGATTCCGATTGCCGTCGTATTGGGATTGGGACTAGGAGGTTGGGGGACCTATCACTTGCTAGACAAAGGCACTACGACTTCTTCTATGTCCGAGAACACTCCGAGTTCTCTTGCCAACGTGCAACCATTGGAGAAATCTGCCGATCGGATTATTGTCCAAGAGCTGGTCGAGGTTCCTGCCGAGACAGAGTACATCTCACTGGTGTTGGATTCCCAGCCTCAGGGAGCTCGGGTGTACCGATTGGCGGACGGCGTAGAAGTCGGCCGGACACCGGTCACTGTACAGGTGCTTCAAGGGCAAGGAGTGATGAGCTTTATCCTACGCAAAACTGGATACGGAAATACTCGTATCGACTTGCCAGTTGTTGCCGATCGCCAAGAGATGGTGACCCTCAACAACCGAAAACGCCGAGACAAAGACAAAAATGGCGGTGGAAATGATGCTGACAAAACGGGTAAGCCAACCGAGGCTGTCGTCACAAGCCCAGCAGTTAAAGGCGTAGATTCCCCCACAGAGAAGCCCCAGCGCGGTCAAATCCTCAATCCAGACAAAACTGGACGACTTGGCACCTGGACTGAGTAGTTGCATAACCAGCTAATTTTACTTAGCTATTTTAGCTTCCCAAGAAATTGGCCTGCACAATAAACCAGTCTTTGTTCCATCCAATAGCCAGAGCAGATTTTGCCTGGTACAACGCGCCCGAAAGAGACTGCCGTAAGAGGCTGTCGAGAGAGACCGCGTATGAGTAAGGAAGATCTAATACAACTCCAAGGTGAAGTGATTCATGTTGGTAAAGGCGGAAACTTCCGCGTGAAGTGCGAAAACGGACACGAAGTTCTCGCTAAATTGTCGGGCCGAACTCGGCGCTACAGAATTCGTGTGGTTTTGGGCGATAGGGTGACTGTTGCAGTTTCTCCCTATGATCCAGCTCGCGGCTTTATCGTCTATCGAGAACGATAAACTTCCGGAGTTCTGATTCCAGAGTATGGAGTCAACATGACATCGCCTGATATTGTAGAAAAGTTGCCGCCAGCACGAAGGTGGCCTTTACTCGGGCCAGATGCTCAAGAAACCTCAATCATCGTGTCAGATCTGTTGTGCAAAAGTCAGTGAACTTCGCAGAGGGCGATGCTGGGGTTGCTACAACAAGTGGGTATCGCATCGACCAGTTGGACTTGGTGCGCTGTGTTGCCTGTGCGGTGACCGACGACGTGAACATCTAAAAAGCGTTGAGCTCTTGGGCTCATGGATGCCCATTTGCCACAACTGCTCGTGTATGACCGCGAGTTTAGATCCAATTCCGCAGTCCATTGCTGGAATACGCACTCAGTTGCGTCGTGATAGACGAGGTGATGAACGGCGGTGGGGCAAAAAAGACACTCGGATCTTCCGGTACAACCGCCGAAGCTTGGAACGTCGTATTCCTCGCGACACCTCAGAAGGTGCCGTAGACGACGACATGATCGTCGAGATAAGTGAACTTGTATCTGAGTTAGAACTGCTGAGTTTGGAACGAGATGACGGTAAAGCGGAGCTAACCTGCATTCAAGAGCGTCCCGATTTAAGCAACATCTAGCGGTTAAATACCTTCAATGTGTTGAACGGTGGGAGCGAGTTTCCTTTCACTAACTCTCCAATTGTCGGGATTTTTGAAAATAGCATGTAGTAACGGTCTCTGAGTCCGTAGAGAAACCGGTACAATCTGGGGGTCCTCTGCAATGGGGAGAACGCGAAACTTGATGTTTACCTGTCCCAAGTGCAATGCGGATCGAAGTCGGATCCTACCCATAGATCCGTGTCCAGAGTGTGGAGCTATGCTCGTAACTCCGGACGTTGACAGCGAAAGTGAGCCTGCCTTCGATCCCAATCTCACGGTTGCCGAACCGCCTCAGAAAGAGTTTCCCGGTACCAATGCTGGCGACGCAACTCTTGTTGCTACCAAGATTCTACCCCCAGGCGAAAAAGACGCGGCTGCGAATAAGTCTCAGCCTCGCTCGAAGTCTAGCTCCCTGCCACCTCCTGCGGTTGCTCCCCCCAAAGCCGGTTCCTCAGCACCAAAGCCTAGCGCCTCACTGCCGAAAGTAACTCCGGCGATCAAAGCCACACTGCCTAAACTAAAACCGGCGACCAAAACCAACGTAGATTTTTCTGCTTCTAGTGCCGCCGACTCGGACAAGGCCAGTATCAAGGCTCCACTGCCATCTATGATGGTCAAAGCGCCAAATAAAAATAAGGCATCAATCAACCCTGGCCCAGCGACAAGCGGCCTGGACAAAGCCTTCGACTTGGCTGATGGCTCGGACGCAGACGAGGCCACTGAAATCGGCTCCCAACCCAAAGCGCCGACAGAGGACGCAGAGGAGAGCATTGACGAGTTGGCCGAGCTCGAGGAACTCCCAGCTGACGAGGATTTACCCGAGCTCGAAGATCTAGACGACTCTTCAGACAACCCGGAGCTTGAAGAGGATGAAGCTGAGCTCGACGAACTAGACCTTGATGAACTAGAAACCAACGAGCCCGAAGTCGATGAGCCCGAAATCGATGAGCTGGAAATAGATGAGCTAGCAACGGCAATTCTAGAACCACCATCCAAGGAGGTCCTGGCAGCGGCAGCGGCAGCCTCTCCTGCAGCTACCACTCCTTTTGAGGCCGACCTCTTGTCGAAAAATACGGACAACTCCTCGCCCTTTGACGAGAGTTTGGACGTCGACGAAGAAGTTCTGACCAAGACCGTCGCCGACGTCTCTGTCGATATTGCTCTCTCGGTAAACAAAACCAGACGAGAAAGTGAATCTACACCGGACGTATTCACACGAACCGTCGCTGACGCAATGCCGGTTGCAACGCCAACGCCGCCACCCGAGAAAGTGAATCAAAATCTCTCCCCGGTTGCGCTCTCGGCAGATGTCTCAGGTTCCCCATCAAGCGTGTTGCCCGGCGTACTAACTCCGCCACCACCAGATTTCGGACAAAGTCCATCACAGATTTTACCACGCCCCCCAAGCGCGCAATCACCAGCGATGAACTCGGGCGTCTCTGCGCGACTGCCAACTCCACCGCCAAGCGAAACTGCGCCCGCCGCGTTTGTAGCGCCGAAGTCCTGGAACGCTGAGCCCTCTCAAAGCTCACCGGACACAATGGCCGAAATGCCCGCCTCCTACGCCCTACCAGGTGTTGCGCCTGTGCCTGCGCCCCTTGCTGCCGCGCTCATGCCAGCTGCCTCTCATTCCT
>JAESTW010000554.1 GCA_016763395.1 Kofleriaceae bacterium | reverse complement strand
GATGAAGTACCGATTCTCAGATTACCTGTGGATAAGCCAGACGGACTAGTGTCAGCGAATAACGACGCTGCCTCCGTATAGTCTGAAGAGGCGATCGTCAGGGGTTGTAAGTTCTGTCCAATGGCGCGGGTCATCGGTCTCGACATCTTCCATTACTCGATACTCTGAGGAGGGACTGATTGTGTCGGGGAGAACTACAAAATCGGAGCTAGGTAAGACTCCGAAGTTTTCGCACTTCTTCAGGAGTACAATGCCGAATCTGACCTGGTTTTGCTGCCCGATCAATGTCGCTTCGGCTTCCAGTATCGAGCAGTTTTGTATTTCGACATCAAGCCGCTGGCTTTCCGCTTCGAGCATTTCATATAGGTACGGTAGTCCGACTTCGTCTTGCATCTGTTTTTTACGTTATCATAGCTAGCTAGGTGTGGCGATGGTCTCGATAGCTGGCGAGTTGCTCGTAAGCGCCGATCAAAAGAAACCCTCTCGGGTCATCGTCATGGTCAGACTCCGTAGTAGGCTATCGGAATGGCGAATGATTCACATCAAATCAGCGGCGTTGAGGCAAATCGATACGTTGGGGAACTGTTTGAGGCATCAGGTTTTAGTGGTTTTCAATTCGACAGACTAAGATATCGCCTAGATCTGGCCAAGCTCATGTCCGAGACCGTGTTCGATGGCTCCGTGCAGCGCGCGTAGTGCAGGGGCAAGCGTGGTGGGGTAGAGCTTGAGAATAGTTCGGTAGCGTGCCGGAGAGAGTCTGGCGTTGGGAAGTATCCGTTCCAAGAGGTCTAGCGCATCGGCCCTCCGCGAGTAGGCATCGGAGCTTATCGCTTCAACCACGTCTGCAATAGAGGCAAGGACGACGATTATGGATTCAACGTCATCGGCCTCGAGGGTCTCCTCACCGGGGACCGCAAGGCCGGTGTCCGAGCGGTCGGTATCCGGCGTCGGGGGGAACCAACGCTGAAATCGCCGTAGCAACGCTTCGTGGTCACGCTGTGCGAGTTCCAAGCGGGCGCGCTGTCCCTCTCCCTCTAAGCTCGTAGGAGGTGTCTCAAGCAACTCTTCTCGATCGTACGAATCCAATGAGCGCATGGCCATAGATGTCTGCGCGCGCTCGATGTCATCAAGCTCTTGCATGGCGGCGGCGAATTGCTCGTTGAGCGGTTGGTCGGTCGGTAAAACCACAGGAAAGGGCAGAGCGCCCTGGCTTTCTTGGGCATCGGCGGACAAACTCAGTAAGTAATTGTCGGGGAGGAAGTGATAGAAGGCGCCTTCTCCGCGTTGGCGCTGTTTGGCGACCAGTGCGCGCAGGACTCGATTTTGTTCGCCGAGTGCGATGATGCTGATGCCCACCGGTAAGTCTCCAAGCTTTGCTTGTGCCTCTTCAATGCGGTTTGAGATTGGTGCCTCGCCGTCTGTGACCATGACGATCTGTGCCCGGGCAAGCTCTGGGTCCTCTTCTTTGGCCTGCCTGACCTGGTCGAGACTGGAGAGCAAGGCGGCCTCAATATCTGTGCCCCCGATCCGAGGAGTGCCGGTAACGATTCGGATCGCCTCCAGTGCGCCCCCTCGAGAATCGACTTTGTGCAGCTCGCCAAGTTTGCGATTGAAGTATCGGAAGTACAGCACGATCCGAGTATGCCTGTCCGGGTCGCTGAGTCGTTTCATTAGTGTTGCGAGTTCGGCAACCATGATGGCGTCTCGCATCCTGGCCCTAGGGCCCAACATGGAGCTAGAACCATCCAGTACATAGACGCGGACTTCGCCCTGCATAAGTTCCCGCGACCGGACTTCGTGTTCCGTCTTTCGATAGCGACGGGTTAAGAGACGGCCTGCGGCCAAGTCCAAAATTAGCATGCGAGGATCACCGACGATGCTATAGGGAATATCCTTAGGCGAGGTTGCCGCCTGAAGATGCATCTCTTGGGTTGGATGAAAAACCTCGATCTGACGAACATGGCGCTCGGTGACTCGGACCGGTGTTAGGACGCCGCCGACTTCAAAGCAACCATCCACCGCTAGGGCATTGGCCAAGGTATCCCGCTCTTTACCGGGCACAAGATATTCCTCAACAACCTCTGCCATCACGTTGTCGAAGTGATCATCGCCTGACGCCTCTGCGCCGTTTGTCCGCGCATCGGCATAGCCTTTTGATACCGCCTCGGACACGTCGTCACCAAAAGTCTGGGCCAGCCCAATCGCAAGAGCATCTTCAGTGTCTGGCGCCATCCTGTCCAGAATCTGCAACGCAGTATCTCGACTCGCACTCATGGCCCATTGTCGACTCTCCCCGGAGGCCTGGCGCATGAGTCGCAAGATATGCCGCAATTTGTCCGTCTCATTGCGAGAAACGGCACTGCGGGCCTGGTGAATCAGAGCGACATCACGGGCCACACCGGCCGCCTCCGCCCTGTTGGTATCGGTGATGTGTCTAGCAATCGACTCCAAGCGCTGCTGAACTGCAGATTCTGTGAGCGGGAGGGCAGCGGAGCTCTCAAGAAGCATACGACGGGCGGTTTCCAAGAGGCGCCGCCTTCGTCCAAGGAAGGTCGCTTCTTCGCGGGCGGCCGCCATCAGGTGATCGATGGTGTCGAGGCGAAGTTCCAAGAGTCGAGAAGAGCCAGCCGCAGGCGAATCATCGTCTTGCGCGGTGTTTCCTTTCGCGCTATCTAGAAGCGTGGCCGAATCGTAGGCGAGTGGTGGCGACACGCTGATAGGGTCGACTCGAAATCTGAGATGGGATTCGGAGTCGATTCTAACAAGTAGTTCGTAGATGCGTCTGAGCCACGCACCATGGGCGAGTAGCGGTCGCTGGCTTACAATCGTCGCGCGTTCGATTTGCGCGATATTGTCGCGTAACTCCCACACGGCTTGGCGTAAGAGTTTGTCTGCCTCTTCTTGCTCGCCAAGGGCAAGCCCGCAGTTCTTCAGCAGCTGCTCTATCGCGTCTGTCTCTGTCTTTGGTGCCCAGCGAAACCTGTAGAGGGCCGGACGGAAGAAGCGAGTGAGAGGCGCAGAGATAGTTTCAGGAGCAATAGCAAGACGTTCAATGCGCTGGCCCAGTGTATCAAGTACTGCCTTCATTGGTTGCCGAGGGCAAGTTGCCAAGCTTGATTTGCTTGCCCCTCAAGGAGCGCTACCAGGTAGTTACGAGTTTCTCGGTCGAAGGCTTCGATCTCATCTCGGAGTGACTCGACCTTCTCTTGAGCCTCTGGAAATACCTCGACAACTCGTCTGGCTTCAGTGGAAAGAACAAGCGCCTCTCCATCTCCCCGCAAGACTCGCAGAAGCCCCGAACGGGCAACCGTCTCCAGTACATCGACAACTTGCTGTGCATCCAATTCGCCGCTCACGGTCAGCTTTTGCCACCAGCTTTGCAGGTAGCCGAGTCGTCTTTGAATACGAGCTAAATCTCCGTCGACGATTTGAGACTGTAGCTGTGCGGAGAGCGCACGCAATACATTGCTGACCGCCTGTGAGAGTTCTTCGGGCGCAGCGCTACTATCGACCTGGCGTTCGATACCGAGAATTGCAATTTCAATCAGCGTCGCAATGATGGAGTGTGAATGCTCCCGCTCTAGAGCCCGTTGATAGGACTCCTTGTCCGAAATTGCAATGTCCTGTCCGGGCGCGTCCTGCTCCTGCTGAATCAACAGAGGAGCAATCCAACGAACAAGGTGTTCGCTTGAAACAACATCGGCAATCTCTGGCCGGCTGAGACGCTCAAATATTTGTTGGACTTCTGCTACCATGGCGCCTCGGTCATCTAGCCGCAAAAGACTAACAGCGCGCTCTACAACAGGTTCTAGCCGGGGCCCCACAACACGGCGTTTAAGCTCGCTCGTCCGGCCGAGTTCAGTACAGCGTTTTTCAGCGGCGTCGAGCTCTTCGAGAAAGGGAGTGAGTGAGTCCAATACTTCTTGCAAAGGTCGCGTCGTAGTTTGTTGCAGGATGGACATGGCGGTGTTTCGAAAGCGAGCGCCCCAAAGTAGTACCAGCTCATTTTCGAGGTTGGCTTGTGCCACTGACCAAGCTTCTGCTGTCGCTGTTGGATCCACCGAAGGAACTCCTGCCGATTGCAGTTCAGTCCGCAGCACTTTGATGCCCTCAAACTCCTTCATACGTGCCGCGATACGGAGATTAGATCGCTGTCACTCGAGTCGGTAACCAGAAGCTCAATCGACTCGGCGCTAGCGACCGAACCAAGCCGGAGTGAATCGTCGATCACTTGGAGCAAGCGACCGCGTACCCAGTTGGACATAGGGCGATAACTCGCCGATGCATTTTCTAGCTCTCTGGCCACGTCGTTGGCCTCAGTGGCGAGTTCGGCGAGTTTGGTTTGCATGCCGAAGGTAGGAACCAGCCCAACCCGCAACGCTCGTTCGGACATCGCTCCCACCGTTTCGAACAACAAGTCAGCGGCCTTATCGGCGTTACTAGCCCCGCTCTCCATAGCGGAGACGAGTTTGCGTACGGCGTTAACAAGGGCCTGTGGATCGCTGGATGCTCGAGCGCTTTGGACCATCGTGCGCAACGAATCGAAGGCCAGTGTTTTTTGTTGTACGGGGCGCCCCTCTTGTACAGGCACCTTGGCAATGCAGCGCTCAAAGATCTCAGCTTCAGTACGGATGATATTGAGTTGCCTACGCTCCCGCGGATCTTGCTCTCGTTCGATACGAGTTCCGATGTTTTCGAGGGGGACGCCACTGAGCAGCAAGTGATAGCGAAGCTGCTTTAGGTCGCTAAACTCGACCTGCAGCGCCCGCTTGGGGTTGTGAAAAATCTTGTCATAAACCACAGCAGCGCGAAGTACGCCGGTGGCCTGCACTGCGGTTCTAGCGGAGAAAAAACGAGTGGGTTGAAACTTGGGATCGTGGCGTCTTGCCTCCAGCATTTCTCTGTCGATGTCGGTAATGAGGTCGGCGACGGCATCGCAAAGGTCCTCGGACACGTAGGTCAAGTCAACGGCAGCCTGCAGCGCGTCGAGGTCTTGAATCGAGAGCACCGCGTTCGGCCGGTGAATCCCGAATCCTCCGCCATGACGACGTACCATGTCCTTGAGAATTGACGGGTCAGAAAAGTTCCTAGGAACGAAGCTAATGAAGTTCAGGCGATCGACAAAAGCGAGCAGGCTCTGGCGCGAGGTCTCTAAGATCTCAGAGATGTACCGATTGCTGGTCATGAAGGCGCATTCGATCTTGCCCTTGGCAGTTATGCTGCCCTGCTTGAATTCTCTCTCGTTGAGAAGATTTAGCGTTGAGCGCAAGAGCATGTCACGACCGTCAAAAACTTCGTCCAGAAACGCATGCACCGATCCCAAAAGACCTTCATCGGTGAAGTGTTCCGTGCGTCCGGTCTCCATCAAAGTCTTGAAGTCGATGGCGCCGATCAAATCGGTCTGCACGGTGCTCTCTGTGAACTGCCGACTAAAGAGACTTGGCTTGCCCGTTTGCTCATCGACGATTCGGCCAAGAACCAACGCAGCCAATTGGCTCTTGGCGGTTCCTGGGGGACCTGTAATGAGTTGGTGCTCCCGTGCGAGCAGCGCCAAGGCACTTTGCGTGAGTACTTCGTCCCGCTCAATGAAGACACTCTTCAGTTCGTTGAAGAAGTCGCGAAAGCGACCCATGGCAGCATCAAGGTGAAGTGGATTGGGTGGCCTGGGCACAGGGAAACTGATAGCAGAGAGCGGCGCTTTGTTCCATTGTCCTGTACCCTCAGCCCAATCGCATGGAAATATACTATTCAAGACTGTATATCAACTCCGCGATGACGTTGGCGGAGTTGTTGAAAACAGTGACAACCTTCCTCGGAGGAACGCTAGACTCGCAAACAGTGGTAGCGAATCGCGTAGAAGTTGATGTGTCTTCCAGTAAGGACTTTGACACGGATGTTATCGCGAGGGACCCGTCCGAATTCATATACTACCCGTACACGGTAGACGTCGAATCCGCTCCTGGGCTCTCATTGAAGAGTTATCTTGAGCAGGTTTCGACAGTGATGATACACCTAGCAGGAGAGGGCGCAACGGTGGTTGCATCATGCGATTGGGAACAACATCTACCGGGGAGTGGCCGGCTTGGTTCTCCTTTTGGAGGAAAAACGTAACAGCTATTCCGGACCGAGGGCAAGCCAGGTGTCGGACGGATACTAGAAAATATAACCCATCGACAGCTCACCATCAAAGGCGATCGGAAAGAGGGTCAACAGGTCGTCAACGAGTTCGACGGCCTTCTTCGCATCCGGATCATCGCTCTTGGTCGTGATGTCGTAGTTGCCCTGACCCAAGCCAATTCGGAAGGTGATGTTGAGGCCGCTATCCCAGGCCCATCGACGTCCGATGTTGGCTGTAAGGGTTGTGACTTTGGTGTCTATATCAAAGGTCGTTGACATCCCGCCGCTTTCAACGGTCGCTGTTCCGCTTCCATCGTAGTAGCCAAGATTAAGTCCGACAAAGCCTGAGTCTTGGTTTCCTCGCCAGTGGTAGCGATAGCCGATGGTTGCTCCGGCAGAGCTAGAGGAGGCATCCGTCCCGGACGCGCTGGCGTAGTTGCCCTCAACAGTGATTCCGTGGTGTCCTTGTAGTAGGCGTTCATAAGTAAGTCCGTACGAACCGGACAGTACACCTAGGGGGCTTATGTTGAGTGAGTTCTCCTTGTGCAATGCGCTGGTTTGCTCTTCCGTGACCGCAGGCTGAGAAGATGTCTCAGGCATGGGTTGGGCGTCCGCGCGGCTCGCAAATACAATGGGGAGGACAAGAAAGGGGAGGAAGATTGATGTTGTTTTCATTTTGGGTTCTCTATCGGACGACCAATGCGGCTCAATGCAATATCGTCGCCAAGGACAGGGGCGTGTATTTACAGGGGAAATATCGGTTTGTTGCGTAGCCTTTCGGTTACACCGAGAAGAGTGAGGCACCAGCGCCACACCCTCATCATGCGATATCCCTCTTGTAGTCCCGGACGTCCGGCCAACCCAGCAGGGCAACGCTAGCAGCGACCGTCTTGTGGCGCGCCTAGTCGAATGTTCCATCGTCGACACTAATTGTTGATGGTTCCACCTTCTCAATGCTGGGATCTGGAAATATCTCTACCCTAAGTGAGTATGGTAGCCTCCCTACCATGCTCCTCAGCAGGTTTAGAAGTACATCGAGTAGGCTGAGTCTCCAGCGCTGCAGTCTGTTAACCAGGGCCATGTTGCTGCTAGCAGCTTATTCCGCCGCTTGCTCATCCAACGCAAGTTCATCGGGCGATGCGCAGCCCGCCTCGGACTCGGCGAGTGTTCAGGTCTGCACAAAAATGGACCTGCTCTTCATCATTGACGACTCGGAGTCGATGCGGGAGGAGCAGGAAAATCTGAGCGCCAATCTTCCTGGCTTCATCGACATTCTGGACAACTTCAATGCCGGCGCGCTGGATTACCGGGTCGGAATCACGACCACCGGCATGAACTTCGCGCTGTTCACGCCACCGCTCCAGAGCACAAATCTAATGGGCGACAACGGAGAGCTGCGCCAGGAGTGCGGCATGACGAAACGTTGGATCGAACGAGAAGATCCGGACGCCAAGACACAGTTTTCCTGTGTCGCCAACGTTGGCTTGGACGGACCGCCTTTGGAGATGCCACTCTTTGCGACGCAGCTGGCATTGCGTGACCGGGTGAAGGATGGAACCAACGAGGGCTTTTTGCGAGATGATGCACTTCTGGGAGTCATCATAATCTCGGACGAAGATGACTGTTCTCGGACAGATCGGAACTTCTCGCACCTCGCCTTCGATAAAATCGCCAACAACTGTCAGCACTTTGACCCAGAGTATGTTCCGCCAGAGTCTACAGTTCAGTTCTTGGATGAATTGAAAGGGGAGCGTGGCCGTTGGGCAGCAGCCGTTGTTGCTGGCGAATCCGACTGCTCGTCAACCTTTGGAGATGCCTTGCAAGCCAACAAACTGCAAGAGTTCGTTTCGCTGGCGGGTGACAATGCAGTGTTCTCGTCAATCTGCTCGGGCGACTTGGCGAGCCCATTGCAGACTGCG
>JAESTW010000553.1 GCA_016763395.1 Kofleriaceae bacterium | reverse complement strand
TAGCGCAGAGCAGGCGAGCGAGAGAGCTCTACTCCTGCGCAGACTGCTGCCCATATGCCTCTATTCATATGTACCCACGGCATGATGCAATCAACGACGCCGGGCTTGAGCTACCGGAACAATTCATACCCAATGCGTTTCCTTAAGCGCGGACCGAATTGGGGCTAGGTGCCTGGATCTTGTGGAACCTGTGCTCAAGCATTTCTACAGACAAAGACCGATCCGGACGTTGACAGGATCTCCGTTGAAGAAGCGAGTCCCAGCACATTGCCCATCACCTGAGCAATCGTCATTTGAGTAACACATTTGATAACAAGATCCAGGAGTGCCAGCGCAGTGCAAGCCAGTCCCGCATGCTCCGCGCTTATGCCACAGGCACCACCTTCCTGAATCGAAGCATCGACGTCCGAGAAGCATTGAGGGCGACGATCGGGGTATCCCCAAGTACACCTGAAACCCTCGTCACAGTCTTGCCGCACAAGATCACATTCTGCTGGATAACAAATCGGTTGTCCGTTTGATGCAGCGACGTTCATGCAACGGGTCTCATCTTGGCAATTCTGCTCAATAAGAGAACAGGAGGAATTCAGTGCCGCATCTGCCGTGAGGGCCGCATCCGCCGCAGGCTGCGCATCTGTGGCGGGCGACGCATCTGCCGTGGACGACGCATCTGCCGTGGACGACGCATCTGCTGTGGAACCTTGTCCTGGCGTGCACGCCGCGGCAATCATGGCGAGAAAGAAAGGGGTGAAAATGAACATACGATGTCTCATGACTGCACCATAGGGAGCAGCCAACCGATGTCCGACTTAAACCTTCTTAAGGTTATGAGCAAGCCCTTAGGAATACAGGTCGGAACGGCGCTTCTATTGGTTGGACTTGTTTTCCAGCGCTCGAGTGGCCATCGTGGACTCGCCCGTGTCATGCACGTAGCGCAGACCCTCGTCTCCGGCGCAATACTCAAAGTGAACTTCGCCATCTGGTGTTCGGACAACCAAGTCCTTGCCATCAACCTCATAGGGTAAGACTTCGCGCTCATAGGGACGATCAGTCCAACTACGACAATCGCAGTATTCACCAGCGTCAACACACTCAGCCACGACTGGTGGGGTGGCATTGAGCCGGTTGTCACAGCTGTCGCTAACAAAACACCGCTTGGGGAACCAGAAGTAGCTGTATTGCATGAGCCTGGTGTTGAAGTCGGCATTGCCATCTTCGGCAAAAGCAACATCACCCTGCAATTGGAACTCAGTGTGCAACTGGGTACCACAGTCATCCACTGGCGCCGGACGCGTTGGAAGGCAGCTGGCGTCAAAGTCCCAGCGTCCAACCAGGTCTCCGCCACAGGGGGCCAAGGTGCAAAGCGCCTGCTCCGTATCTGTGTTGGCGTCACTGGCATTCTCACCAGCATCAGCGGTTGGGGCTTGTCCTGAGTCGGTTGCGTCATTTGAGTCAGCGCCTGTGCACGCCGTCAACGCAGCCAAGAGCAGGTACCGTATAGTGGGGCTCATCATCATGCTTAATCCTTAGTAGTAGGGGAAACAGCACCCTAATGACATAAACAATGGACAGCGACTTATTCCTTCTTAAGGTTTGGGGCGCTGAGAGTTTTGCCAAAGCCGTCAACGCAGCCAATTCTACGTGTTGTTCTTAGACGCCGAGGATCGATGACAACTTCGCATTGTGTCGCGCAACCCTGTAGCGTCCGACAAGTGCTACCGACGCTACGGAAATAGTTCCCAATTGATTTGGTAAGAATGAATAAGATGACGTTGGATCGTAGCTCGATTACCATTTTTGTCATGAACCGAACAATGATGATGATGACGTGTCTATTTCTTGGCGCCTGTAGTGGGGGAGACACACCGTCTAGCCCAGATAGTGGTACGGGAAACACAACACCGGATGCCCAAACCGTTGCACAGAGCTGGACTATTTCGAGTGACGTATCGGTTAATGGGATAAACCTTAGCAACGCTACACGTTCTGCCATAACTCGAGTGTTGGACTTTGGTGATGGCCCCATCACAGTAGTCCAGGTGACTAGCGCAGAAAACTACTGTGAACTGCTGAAGGCTGATGGCTGTCTCGAAAATGGCGAAGTTCTCCTTACTTTTCAGATCTATGGCGATGAGCCTGGTTCCTATCCACTCACATCGCTTCTCGACCAGGATCCTGGGCATATGAGCGCGAGTTTTGTGGGCATCGATTTAAATTGCACCGGCGCTGGCATCGGGCCAAGTGATGGCTGGGCAGAAGTGCACCGTATGGATCTCGGCCCTGGAGGAGCGGTGGAAATGGAGTTTGACCTATCGCTGATTGCTGGCAGTGTTGGGGGAATGGTCACCGCTCCATGGTGCGAGGTCGACCCATCTTAATCAATCTTACATTTCTCCCAGCGGTGGTTTCTTGTTGTAAAGGATTGGGTCTCCGACTAACGTCTCGCACTTGTCACACACACACCTTCCATCCACCTTGGTATCTTTACTGCTGGTGGGATTCAGTCAATTTGGCTGCCAGCCGCCGCCTGAATTCCCGGAATCCGCGACCTACGTGGGCACAGTGGAAGGTACCAACGTCGTTATTGGCATCGTTGCCACAGGGGACAAACTCGTGATTTATAGCGGTGGCGGCGAAGGAACGATTGCGACCCATAGCCGTTGGTTTCACGGATTCAATGAAGGCGCATTTTCTGTGGTGCGGGATGCTTGGACTATTGATGGGACAATCGATCTGGAAACGGCATCTGGCCTCATGCTTTCCCCGACAGGAGAGACGTGGAATTGGTCTGCCAAGTACGTGGATGATGGCATCCGTGGCGTCTATCAATCGGTAGGCCCGGATTGTACGACTGGCGTTGTGGTTCTTGATTCTACGACGGCACAAGGCGCCTGGTGCAACGGGACCGGGCTCTTCGCTGAGGTAACTCCGATGGCAACCCCAATTGTGCCAACGGTGGCCGGACTTCTTGTACGAACCATCATCGATGACCAGGTAGAAGAGTTTCTTGTCCAGCCGATTTGGTAGTACCAGCGGCCTTCTGGGACGGGACAGCGAGCTTCAGGAATTAGAACTATTCCTAGGAAGTTACCATCGGCTGGTAACTCTCTGGGGACCGGCAGGAATTGGCAAAACGAGTCTCGCATCCCACTTTTTGAGCCTACAAGAAACAAGCGGTAGCCAAGTCCGGTACTGCGACCTTTCCGAGTGCGAGTCCTTTCACGATGTATGCCGGGTCGTGGCCCAAGAGATTCATTGCCCACTCTCTTCGCGAGCCAGTTCCGATGAGCAGTGCCAGGCCATTGGTCGAGGCTTGGTTGACAGCGGCATTTTGCTCTTGCTACTGGATAACTGTGAGCAGATTGTCGACGTTGCTGTGCGATGCGTTTCTGAATGGATAGAAGCCAGCGACACGCTGAATATTGTCGTTACCAGCCGCGAGCGCCTTCGTTGTCGATACGAACAAGTCTTAGAAGTTCGATCGCTTGCATTGCCGCAAGAGGGGCAGCCAATCGAGGATTCCGCGGCTGTGCAGCTCTTTGTCCAACGAGCACAACACGCCCAGGCAGGTTTCGATGTATGCCCCGAAAACGAGAGGGCGCTTGCAACGCTAGTGACGCGCTTAGATGGGAATCCGCTGGCGATTGGTCTCGCGGCGGCCCATGTCAACACCTTTGGTATTCATGGGGTATTGGACAACCTCGATCAACAACTGGATCTTTGGCGAGGGCCTCGCGACGCAATCACCAGGCATGCGTCTCTGCGTGATGCAATTTCTTGGTCCTGGGAATTACTCTCAGATGTCGAGCAGCGGGTTCTCTTCGAATCATCTCGGTTTCGAGGTGGCTTTTCTCTATCGGCCGCGCTGAAGGTCCTACCATTGGATGGGAACACGTTACAGGTCCTGGACGCGCTACAGTCCTTGCGGGACAAATCAATGGTGCAAGGTCAGCAGGTCGGTTCACAGGGAAGGCCAGAACCTTGGCAGCAAGATTTGGCTGTCCGATTTCGTCACTACACGAGCATCCGACTTTTCGCTGCGGGAGAACGAAAAAGCGAGGCGGGCGCAGAGCGATTTCAGCAGTATTTTGTGCAGCAAGCGTCGCAACTTGCCCACGCCATCGATTCCCGAGGCTGTCCACAAAGTTTTCGAACTCTCTCGGACGACCGTGCAAACCTCGAACACACATTACGAATTATACTTAGTTCCTCCCCAAGCTCCGATTCTGTCTCTAACTCTCTTGTATTGGCCTTGGCGCTTGACCCTGTTCTCACCGCAGAAGGACCCCGGAAGGCGCATATCTCAGTATTGGACCAAGTCTTGGACTATGCGATGGAGAGTGATGTCCAACCAGGCTTACTGAACCGCGTGTACCGAGCGCGCGCCAATGCGTATCGTTTTCATGGCGAGCTGGATAAGGCGGAAATCGATTTGGCTGCCTCCATGGCTATCGACTCGGAAGAAGAATTCTTATGTGAAGCGCTGACCGACCTAGGCGTCATACACCATCAACGCCGACATCTCACCCGTGCTGAGCATTGCTACAAGCAAGCACTAGAGGCAAAGCTGCCAACCACGCCAGCTCGCACAGTCGCACGAACGATGGGCAACCTGGCGGCAATTGCACATGATCGTGGGCTGTTGACACTCGCCTACGAGCGCTATCGGGAAGCATTGGCATTGTTGGGAAAGATTGGCGATGTTCGACTGGAGGCTATCTGCCTCGCAAACCTATCGATTGTTGAGATGGAACAAGAAGCACTTGAGGACGCCTGTGTACATGTAACCCGAGCAATCCAGATGTTGGAAGCATTGGCAGATCATCGGCTGCTTGGAATCACCTTGGGTACCATGGCCACGCTCCACCATGCGGGCGGGCAATTCGTATCGGCAAGTACTGTGTATCAACGCGCTATTGAGATCATGGGGCGGATTGGAGAAGAGCGATCCCAAGCGCTCAGCATTGGTCGCTTAGGAGCTGTGCTCGCTTGCATGGGACAGTTGGAACAAGCCCGGCTCCATATCGACAAATCTGAGCGCATACTAGAACAACTCGGAGACGACACTGCGCGTGAAGCGATTGGCTTGGCGAGGTGTTTTATCGAACTGATTCTGGCCGGCCAAGCGCAGGTCGACAAACGCAGTGCGCAATGCAAAGAACATCTCTCTGCGGTCATCGCATGCATCGAAGGCGCGAATGAGGGCACAGCCGATCGTCCAGCGCTTGTGGAGCGAAGTGATGATGCCCGGACTTTCCTCCGGATTCTTGCGCCTGCCGTCCATCAGCTACAAACTGGTTCTCTGCCAGATCATTATCTGCAGCAGCTTGTGGTTGGCCCTGAAGCGCGCTTCTTTCGTGCTCCCGGCGGGACGTGGCAGGACTTGCGGCGAAAGCACCCTATGCGACAAATTCTAATGAAAGTGATCACAGCCCGGCATACCGCCCCAGGAGAGGTTATCTCTCTTCGAGCATTGCAACACGCAGGTTGGCCGAATGAGAAAATCCAGGATGAAGCGGGGGCAAATCGTGTGTATGTAGTCCTAAACAAGCTCCGCAAGATGGGCCTAGAGACCATCCTCCTTCGAGGCGAAGGCGGCTACTACCTAAGTGAAGAAGCCCAAGTCCAGCGAATCTTCCTCGACTGGCGCGTATTTCAATAGTGCGCCGCCGATTCCTAGGAACTTTGACTCGTGCCGCCTAGCGCTGTCCGAGTGTAAATATTCG
>JAESTW010000552.1 GCA_016763395.1 Kofleriaceae bacterium | reverse complement strand
TGGCAAGGAACACTTCGATGCCGATGATATGGCTACCTTCAAGGTGCCCTCATTACGCAATGTGGCCGTACGACCACCTTACATGCACGACGGCCGCTTTGCGACCTTGACTGCAGTACTCGATCACTACAGCGATGGCGTGCAAGCCCATCCCAACCTAGGACCTCCCTTTTATCTCGAAGGTGAAACGGTTCACCAATTTGCCATGATCGATACGGACAAGCGCAGTCTAGAGGCATTTCTGAATACTCTTAGCGACCCTGATTTCGCCAAAGACCCGAAGTTCAGTAACCCCTTCTACCCCTTGCCCGAGTTGAAGAAGTAAGGGCACAGAGGAAAATCACTGAACGATTGATTCACTATTTCTTATGTGAGCGCTTATCGATTTTTCGCAGGCTTGGGAAGTTTGACTCCAGGCTGTCCGCCGTACGCTTGGGTGCCCTCAAAATAGTAGACAGCGCTCTGTGCTTCACCCCAGGGAGGGAGTATCGCTTTGGCATCAGTAGCAGGTGCCTCTCGATAGTTTGCCTCCGTGAACCCCGTGACCTCGCCTGTCATCACCAAAAGGTCGAATCCCTTGCTCCGCTTAGCACCCTCTCGATGTTTGCCTCGAGGAACCAAGGACCAGGAATTCTCCATGCGTGCGTTGCCCATCTCTTTGCGGGTTTCCACTGTCAATACCTGTTGTAGGCTTCCATTGCTACCAACGCTCCAAACGATCAGGACATCACGACTGCCACCGTTACCATGCTGTCTGAGCTCGGTTAGAATGGTACTGCGTCCCGACCCGTCAAAATCCAGAACTCGGACACTGAGTAAATCTTTGGGGCTCGCGATGGGCAGCCCAGTATAGGTAAAGCTCGTACCCAAAACTCCGAGCACTGTTTTTCCTACTAAGATCCGCTCGGGGCCTCGGCCGGCGTCAACATCCGCGAGTTCGTCCAAACGAAGGTCGCGATTTCGAAGTCCAGCTTGTCGCATAAACGATCGGTACGTGGCTACCGCGTCTGAAAAATGCATCTTTCCGCGTACACCAGCCACCTTCTTGCGCCCACCTGGATCTACATCGTGCAATAGTACCGTTGCATCGAGATAGGGCACTGTCGAAGACCACTGAGACATTTTCGTAAGCGGGATACTCACCTCAACCGAGAAGCCCCGGTCCTGCAAAGAATCTTCTATGTTGACAAAACGCGGAGCACCTACCAGTTTGCGGGAAACTCGTCCCGAGCCCGGGAATATGGTTGCCCGGATTGCCTTGCCGCCGCGTACCCCTATCGACAGGCTGATGTGGTCATCTTTTTTCGCCGAAGCTCGGCCATTTCGCATGAGTCGTGTGTCCTCGACCTGCAAAAAAAGATAGAGCTGGCGGTTGTCGTAGGCACATTTCACTGCCATCGAGCCATCACCACGGCCGCCGTACTGAGCCGAGCGGACCGAGCCCCAGTCATCGCCCATGCCATCCACGTTAAAAAAGTCGGGTTGCACGTGCTCACAGATCACTCCTTTTGCCTGCGCCTCGGCCTCAGAATAAAGCGTGATTGAAAGCGCCGCAGCAAAGGACAAGAGTGTGAGATATACAGGTTTCATGGTGATGGTTCCCCGTCTACAGGCCAGATTAGCGAGACCGACAGACTGCTTACGAAACGATGATACCAAGCCAGGTATTCATTGTTGCCAACAGAGCAGGAATTCCGCTGACCGGGACAGATCACGTTTACGAAAAATCATACACTTAGAACAGGTTTTGCCTAGGTTGCCCCCGAGTTTCCGAGAATTTTTCGGCGCTTCGTGCTATAGCCCCGCACTATGCTTGATACCCTTGCCAAAGGTTTTCGGAACGCCAAACAGAAGCTCAGCGGAGTTGCAGAACTCACCGATGATGTCATTGACGACGCCCTAGGCGATGTCCGAATGAGCCTCCTTGAGGCCGATGTTGAGTTCCAAGTTACCAAGCGCTTCTTGGAGCGAGTCCGCGTGGCAGCCCGCGGTGAGCGAGTTATTCTCAAGGCGAAGTCCGAAGAGTACGGCACACGAAAAATCACCCCTGAGCAAGCCTTCGTCAAAATCTGTCAAGACGAATTGACGGCGATGATGGGACCGGTAGATACCGACTTCCATTGGGCGAAAAAGGGACCGACCGGCATCATGATGTGTGGTCTACAAGGTGCTGGCAAGACAACTACGACAGGCAAGATTGCTCGCTTCTTGGAGAAGGAACACGGCAAAAAGCCGCTCCTGGTTGCGGCCGATATCTACCGGCCAGCTGCTGTCGCCCAGCTTCAGACTCTCGGCAAGCAACTCGACATGCCGGTCTTCAGCATGGCGGACGCCGATCCAGTAACCATCTGCAAGAGCGCTATCAAGCACGCCAGTGCCAATGGCTGCGATGTCATCATCTACGATACCGCCGGACGACTGGCTATCGATGAAAAGCTCATGCAAGAGCTGGAAGACATCGATAAAGCTTGTAAACCGGCCAACATCTTCTTGGTTATCGATTCGATGACCGGACAAGATGCGGTTCGGACAGCTGATACCTTCAACAAACGCCTGAGTGTCGATGGCTTGATTCTTACCAAGCTCGACGGTGATGCTCGTGGCGGCGCAGCACTCTCGGTAAAAGAAGTTACTGGCAAGCCCATTAAGTTTCTCGGAATGGGCGAGGGTTTGGATAAGCTTGAGGTTTTCCGCCCTGATGGACTGGCTTCACGGATCCTCGGAATGGGCGATATCGTCGGTCTGGTCAAGGACTTCGAGCAGGTTGTCGATGCGGAAAAGGCCGAGGAAGATGCTGTCCGAATGCTCAAGGGCAAGTTCGACATGCAGGACTTCCTCGAACAGATTCGAATGATCCAGAAGATGGGGTCACTCAAAGATCTGATGGACAAACTCCCATTCTTCCCCGGCGGATTGCCGGACGACGTCAACTTGGATGACAACGAGCTTGTCAAAATCGAAGCGATGATTAGCTCGATGACCAAGGAAGAGCGCACTAACCCAACCGTTTTTGTGGCGACAAGCTGGGAAGACATCACCAATGCCTCTGGCCGCAAGTCCAAAAGGCGACGTGCTGACTACAACCCCGGACGAGTGAAGCGAATTTCGAAGGGTTCTGGCCGATCCGAGAAAGAGGTCAAAGAGCTACTGCAGAAGTTTGGCGGCATGCGCCAGATGATGGTGCAACTCGGCGCTTCTACGGGCCTCATGGGGAAAATCCCAGGCATGAAGCAATTCTCGCAAATGAAGAAACTGGCCGGAATGGACATGGGCGCGCTCATGGGCGGCGGTGGCGACATGGGTGGAATGGCGATGCCAGGAATGCCTGCCGGAATGCCGCAAGGATACACCATGCCCGGAACTCCAGGCGGCGGCGCTCCAGCTGTAGCGACTAAAGCGCAAGCCAAGAAGCTCAAGGACAAGCGCAAAGCAGCGAAGAAAGCCCGCAAAAAGGGTCGTAAGCGCTAAGGGCTTGGACAGGGACTCGGTGTTGAGTTTGTTCAACACCGGCACCGGCCCGCATTGCTACCACTCCAGTAGTACTTTCCCGGTAGCTTGCCGGGTTTGCAAATACTCGTGGGCATCGGCGACTTTGTCCGCAGCGAAGGTTTTCCCGATATGGGCAACGAGTGGAGTGTCGTCTAATTCAGCGAAAGCTTCCCCGAGCTTGCCAATCCAGTAGTCATCTTGCAAGACGTGCAAGGCGTTTAGAGCAAAGACTCCGGCGTTGTCTCCGAAGAGTTTGACGATGGAGATGCGGGGTGTTTGCACAACGGCTGAGAGCATTCGAAAGATGTTTCGCTTGCCATCTTTGACGCCGGAGTTCATTCCCAGACAGACGATTCGTCCGGTGATTCGCAGTCGCTTCATTTGCGGACGCACCTCGGGGCCGCCGGACGCGTTGAGAATGAAATCGAAGTCATTGACAGATGGATCGGCGTAAAACTCGTCTCGCGTCATTGCTGTCGCTCCGAGTTTTTCGATGTAGGCCTTTTTACTCGCCGTGCCTGTTAGTCCGACCACCTCAGCGCCACTTTGAAGCGCCATTTGAATGGCCAAAGTTCCAACTCCACCGGTTGCGCATTCGATGAGCACACGGTCTCCTTGCCGGATACGAGCCATTTCGTGAAGTGCAATGTGGCAAGTGAAGAAGTTCACTGGCAGTGCTGCGCCCTCGGCGAGGGTACTGCCTTTGGGTACTGCGAATACGTTTTTCTCCGCCAAGGTTAGTGTCGATGTATAGCCGCCAAAGACGGTTCCCGCCACGACCTCATCACCCTCTCGAAGACGAGTAACACCGGCGCCGACGGCGGACACTATTCCGCTGACTTCGTAACCGGGCACAAAAGGTTTCTTGGGGGCGTCCGGGTAGAACCCCAGTCGCATTTGAATGTCAGCAAAGTTTATCCCGGAGTACCGGACAGCGATTTGCACTTCACCCGCCTTTGGGGCAACTTGGTTGGCATCTCGGAATTGCATGTGCTCTGCGGCACCGTATTTGGCAATTCGAATTTCTCTGTGGGTTACTTGTTTCATATGTGTCCTTGTTGATTCATTACTTCGACAAATGTCGAAGTGTATGGGTAAAAAAATGCCGCTACGACGCTTTGGATTTGAAGAAGAACTCCACTTCCTTCATGACCTCAGGAACAATCGTGCACACGAGCTGCTTGCCTTCTTTAGTCGTCTCTATCAGCCCAACTGCTTCAAGCTCACGTAGGTGATGACTTATACTAGGGGCACCTATTCTCAAGTTACTGATAATATTTGCCAGGAAGCAATCGTGTACTCGACCTTTGGCCAGATCCAAACGACTCTCCTCAAGTAAATTGAGGAAGAGTTGCAAGCGATTCTTATTGCTCAGAGCTCGGAAGATCTTGCTCATGCGATTGATGTCCGTTGGCGGCACGGATTGTTAATACGACAACTGTCGAAGTATCGCAAGCAAAAAACGCAAACGTTGAAGGGCTGGCCTCCAAGCTTGCATTTGTATCAGGAGCAGTCAGGTCTGAACTTCGTCTGGGTCGGCTCGTCTAAATAGGACTGTCCCAAGAAACATTTCCACCCTTGAGCGTACACTCGGGTGCCTCCTCGGACGAGGTGTCTGTGGTCAATCGATAGCCGACAAATGTAGATGAGCCACCAGTAGCTGCAAAGCTTCCAGTGAAACGGCCTTCTATCGAAGTTACCGTCAGTGTGCCAGATTGGGCCAAATACACCATTGAAGCGGTTCCATCTACGACGTCCGCCCAAACGGAAACACAAGTGCCGCAAGTATTGTAGTCCGTTTGCGTACCGGAGATTTCAAAGGTGCCAGCTGCGATTCCATTTTCGAAGGGAGCCGATCCTTCAAATAACTCTACGACAAAGAGATCTCTCGGGCTGCTCGCCAGTTCGACGTCAACACTCAGATATTGGCTTTGGGCAAAGACGTTGCCACCCGCTGCACCGAGATCGCCAAAGTCATCAGCCGCTGGGCATGTCATGGCGCCACCGTCGTTGAGTCCACCAGCATCAGCAGCACTGGAGTTGCTCCCACCGCTCCCGCCAGAACAAGCCACTAGGCCCAATGCTAGGGAGGCGCCGAGAAAGGAGGAGGACAAGGAGGATAGGGGTAGAAGTCTAAACATGTTTTCTTTCTTAGCTCGCCCTTCCACACTGGAGCAACCTGTGGGCAGCTATTCTCTGAAGACGAACCATTCGCTTGGTCTATTCATGAATAAACACCATGTTTAATTACAGATACTTGTCACAAATACGCAGCAGGATCGACTAGGGGATTGAAGATTTCAAAGGTTCAGTGCTATCTGGTGCATCCAACCTAGGTGAGCGAGAAAATGTCAGTCTCTACACAAACGAGTGCCCGATTGATTGGGCAACTCAGTACCATTGCCAACCGAAATGGTCTGATTGATCTAGCCGATCGACTGCAAACTCTGTGGCGGTGGATCGAAGATGAGTTGAACTCTTTCGAAGATGAACTTACCCGCTTTCCCAGCGGGTCGAGTCGAATTGAAGAAGCCGCCCACCACTTGCTGGATATGGGTGGCAAGCATTTGCGGCCCTTGTGCCTGGCCGTTGCGGCCAAGTCAGGTTCTGGCTTTGACTCTCGCGGACGAAACTTGGCGATGGCGGTTGAATTCGTTCACAGTGCGACGCTTTTGCATGATGATGTCATCGACATGGGAGAAACTCGTAGAGGCCATTCTACTTCGCGTGTCATCTATGGCAATGCCGCATCGATCTACGCAGGCGATTGGCTACTGGTACAAGCGCTAATGAAAGTGCAAAGTGCTGGCATTGACGGGCTAATGGACCGAATGTTGATCATCATCAACGACATGGTGCACGCCGAATCCTTGCAACTCGACAATCGGGGCCGGATCAACGCGAGCTTTGAAGACTACTTCAGTGTAGTCGACGGAAAAACCGCAGCTCTCTTTCGTTGGGCTCTGTACGCAGGCGGACGAGTTGGTGGATTGTCCGACAATCACTGCGACTCCCTAGAACGCTACGGACAACACTTGGGCATCGCGTTCCAAGCGGTTGATGATTTACTCGATGTCGATGGCGACGCTCAAGTGACAGGCAAGGCGCTCTTTACCGACCTGCGCGAAGGCAAGATGACCTACCCACTGCTGGTAGCGCTAGAGCGAGATCCGGACCTGCAGGCTCCCGTACTCGAATGTGCAGAAAAGCCACCCGAGCAGCCTCTCCCGGCCAAGGCTCTACAAGCAGTACTGTCAGGGCTTCACCGGACAGGTGCCATTGAGGCGCGTCGAGATTTTGCAGCTCAACACAGCAGCGACGCGAGAGCCGCTATAGCGGACCTTCCTTCGGACGAGGGCAAAAACGCCCTGTGCACGATCGCTGAAGCGACCACCTTTAGACGCAACTAATTCGTTGGTTGCAACAGGCAAAACCATGCAAGAGACATCAGACAAAAGCGAAATGGTTGCTTCTCCCAAAGCACCTCTAAAGGGCAGCGGTGCCATGTTCGACAACATGGCCAAGCGCTATGACTTATTGAACCGGCTCATGTCATTTGGAGTCGACAAGCGATGGCGCAAACGCACGGTTCTCTCTCTTGGCCTTGAGCCGGGAAACAAGGTCCTCGACCTGGCGACCGGAACCGGAGACTTGGCCATCGACATTGCCAAGCGAAGCCCGGGTGTAACCGTAGTCGGCGTTGACCCCTCCATCAAAATGTTGGAAATCGGCATTGCCAAGATCAAGAAAGCCAAGCTCGACGATCGAATCACAATGGAACAGGGCGTAGGCGAAGACCTGCCCTTTGAAGACAATACCTTCGATGCGGTGACCATCGCCTTCGGAATTCGAAATTGCACCGACCGACCACAAGCGCTGCAAGAGATGCGCCGTGTTGTCCGGCCTGGCGGTCGAGTTGGTATACTTGAACTAAGCGAGCCTAAAGGTGGGTTTATGGCACCTTTCGCTCGTTTCCATATTCACCAAGTCATCCCCAGAATCGGTTCTTGGTTGTCCGGTGCACGGGAATACCGATACCTGCAAGAGTCCATCGCCGATTTCCCCAGCGCGCAGGTGTTTTCGGGAATAATCGAAGAGTGCGGGCTCGAAATGCTCGAATTGGTCTCGTTTAGCTTTGGCTCCTGCCACCTCTACCTGGCTTCGGTTCCTGAGAAAAAGTAGCATTGCTGGAAGGACGCACATACCGGGGGAGTGATTCCCCCACCCCCAATGCCGACACCCTCGAGTATTGCCGACGCTCGTTTCAAACTGCCCTAGGTGGTGGGTTTCGCCTACTGCGACTAACTGTACCAGCACCGATAGCACCGCTCTTGGCCTTCCCAGAAGGCTCGATGCTCTGGTGTCCACCAACGGGTCCGCAGCTCGTTGGAGCCGGTGAGATCGTATGTGTCACAGGAGAAGGTGACGAGCGCATCGAAGAAATTAAGCAAGCCGCATCCACCTTGTGGCGAGAGCTATGCGACCTGCCACACCCAGACGCAGCACATCTCCCTCCCCGTCTTTTTGGCGGTCTCAGCTTTCTGACGAAGGAGCCCAGTGACGAGTGGAGTTCATTCGGACAAAGCAAATTTTGGCTGCCCCGTAGCCTATACGGAAAAGTCGGTACAGGAGCACAGGAGCGGGCCTTTCTCAGTGTTTGCTGTGAGGTGTCCGAGTCGCCAGAGGCATTAGCTGCACAAATTCACTCTGAATTGCGGAGGCTAACGCAGCGCAACTCTAGCGCCCCAGTTCAGGCGCAAATCGACAAGACACAGCATCTCTCAGAAGAGATTTGGAACGACAGAATAGAGTCAATTCGGCGAGATATAGAGAACGGAGGCGTGCACAAAGTCGTAGCCGCGCGCCAAAGCCGACTGCACTTTCGCGAAGCGATTGAGTTGCGCCCCGCACTTGAGAAACTCTCTGAGCGCTACCCCGATTGCTACCGTTTTGCATTTTCCCAGGGCGACTCGACTTTTGTTGGTGCCAGTCCAGAAACACTTATCGACAAAGCGGGTTTGCAGGTCACAACGCAAGCCTTGGCTGGTTCCATTGCCGCGGATTCTACCAACGCTGGCGCAAAACTCCTGGCTAGCAAAAAGGACCGATTTGAGCAGGACTTAGTTGTCCGGGCGATCGCGGCCGCTCTGGCCCCTTTATGCTGCGAGCTTTCCTATAACAAGACTCCGGACACCCGGACATTGCGGCACCTAACGCACTTGTGCACGCCGATTCGAGGACTGCTAAACGGTGAAAAGCACGTGCTCGATTTGGTCCAAGCGCTGCACCCTACCCCGGCGGTAGGCGGTGTGCCCACTGAGCATGCCCAGGATTGGATCCGCAAAAATGAGAGCGATCGCGGTTGGTACGCGGCCCCTGTGGGATGGTTCGATGCGCAAGGTGACGGCCACTTTGCCGTCGCAATCCGTTCCGCTCTCTTCAAAGGTACCGAAGCCTTGATCTTTGCAGGTGCTGGGATTGTTGGCGACTCAGATCCGACACTGGAATACTTGGAAACCGGACTCAAACAACGTGCCATCCTAGATGCACTGGGAATACTCTGAGCGATGGAAGGCACCCGAGCCTGGTGCAATCGCATCATTGAAGGGCTAATCGCTGCAGGAGTCTCGGACCTAGTCGTCAGTCCGGGGTCTCGGTCTACCCCTTTCTTGCTGGCAGCACTACGATCTTCCTTGCAACTGCACTCAGTTGTAGACGAGCGAAGTGCCGCCTTCTTCGCTCTCGGGCGAACACGGAAAACTGGTACTCCTACCGCTCTACTGTGCACTTCGGGGAGCGCTGGCGCTCACTACCTTCCCGCACTTCTTGAAGCACGCTATGCCGGACATAGACTGATCGCGCTGACGGCAGACAGACCACCCCAGCTGCGGGACTGTGGAGCCAATCAAACCATTGACCAGAGGCAGCTCTTTGCGGCTGCCTGTCCGCCCTGCCTTGAGCTGGGTATGCCGGACAGGAATGCGCAAGCCCTGGACGCGGTTCGCAGGCGAGTGTTTGAATCCGTTTCGCTGGCAACCGGCCCTGTGCACTTTAACCTCGCATTCCGCAAACCGCTTGAGCCCAATTCGGACGAGAAAGGACAAGGCTGTGAACCCTTCTCGCCACAAACTCTACGGCGCCCCGAAGTCAGAGCGCACCAAGAAGCGCTATTCTCGGTGCAACAAGAGTGCGAAAAATCGAAAACAATTGTCATCATCGCCGGGCCAAGCGAGTATGGGATTGGCGATTCAGAACTTCTCGCATCTGAGCTCGCTCTCTTGGCAACACTCACAGGAGCCGCTCTTCTCGCTGAAAGTACTAGTGGAGCGCGATTTGTAGGGGTGGCACACCCTCATCGCTTTGACTCGTTTACCCACATTCTCAACCAGGATAAGGCCACACAAGAGCTCGCACCGGATTTGATCCTGCAGTTTGGCCTCCAGCCCAGTAGCGCGTCGTTAAATCGCTGGCTCGCCGAACAGAAATGCACCACTCTGCGTTTGTGCGACTCGGTTCCGTACAACAGTCCAGACGGCTCTGCACAGGTTATTATTGGCAACCTCGTCGACCTCTGCCGCCGGCTCCGCGGGTTAGTTCCTCCGTCATCGGACGCAGGCTATATTGCTCGCTGGCGAGGGTGGGATGAATTGGCGCAGGAAGCAGTGGATGCCGAGATTGCAGAAACTGCGTCTGAGTTCTCAGAGGCGCAAGTGATGGATGCATTCCTAGGTTATTTGCCTACTGCTTGCCAAGTCACCATAGGGAATTCTCTGGCAATTCGGACAGCTGACATGGTGCTCGCGGGCAGCAAGAAGAGACTCCAGTTTCTTCATCAACGAGGAACGAGTGGAATTGAGGGGCTAATCGCGGGCGC
>JAESTW010000551.1 GCA_016763395.1 Kofleriaceae bacterium | reverse complement strand
TGCTTTTTTTGCCGGTTTTTTCGCTGCTTTTTTCGCTGCTTTTTTCGCTGCTGCTTTTTTCGCCGGTTTCTTCGCTGCTACTTTTTTCGCCGGTTTCTTCGCTGCTGCTTTTTTTGCCGGTTTTTTCGCCGCGTCCGCCTTCTTCTTTGCTGCGTCCGCCTTCTTCTTCGCGTCCGCCTTTTTCTTCTCTGCGTCCGTCTTCTTCTTCGCGTCCACTTTCTTCTTCGCGTCCGCTTTCTTCTTCACGTCTGCCTTCTTCGCATCCGCCTTCTTCTTTGCGTCTGCCTTCTTTGCATCCGCTTTCTTCTTCGCGTCCGCCTTCTTCAGCAATTCTTCCTTCTTCGCTTCGGCTGCAGCCTTCATCAAGGCTTTCTTTGCCTCTGCTTTCGTCTTCGCTTCCAGCTTCTTGGCCTCAGAACTCGCTTTCGCAGCAGCTTTCTTTGCAAGCGCCTTGTCTTTGTCCGCAGCTCGTTTCGCTTCGACTTTGGCCTTGTCCGCAGTTCGTTTCGCTTCGACTTTGGCCTTGTCTGATGCCCGCTTTACCTCGATCTTGGCTTTGTCAGATGCCCGCTTTACCTCGGCCTTCTCCTTGTCCGCAGTTCGCTTGGCATCCGCTCGCTCCTTCGCAGCAGCCTTCTTCTTGGCAGTATCCTCTGCCTTCTTCTCAGCGGCTTTCTTCTTCGCGTCGGCAGCCTTTTCTTTCACCGCTAGCTTCTTCGCCGCTTCCTTCTCGGCCAGTACTTTCTTCTTGACGAGCGCCTTTTCTTTCACGGCTAGCTTTTTCGCCGCTTCTTTTTCTTTCACAGCTAGCTTTTTCGTCGCTTCTTTTTCAGCTATTGCTTGCTTCTTGGCAGTCGCCTTGTCGGCCTCCGCCTGCTTTTTAGCCTCGGCCTTTTCTTTGGCCTCCGTAATTTTCTTAAGGGCAGCTGCCTTCTTCTGATCCGCTTTTTGGGCCGCTAGCTCATCACGCTTCTGCTTTGAAGCTGCTTTCTCCTTTTCGCGGAGTGCCTTTGCCTTTTCGCGCTGGGCGAGGAGCTTCTCGCGTTCTTTCTCTCGCTTCGCCTGTTCTTTGGCTTTCTCACGAGTGCGTTTCTCTTTCTCTTTGTCGCGAATCTTGCGTTGCTTCTCTCGCTCTTTATCAGCCTTCTTGCGCTCTTTATCTCGCTCGATTAGCTGCTTGGCACGAAGCTTTTGCTTGAGAGCTTTGTCTTTCTCACGCTCGATTTTGGCCAGCTCACGCTCTTTAGCCAGACGAATTTTCTCTTCTTCGCGTTCAATTCGAACACGCTCTCGCTCTTTTTCTCGTTCGATACGGGCGAGCTCTCGCTGCTTCTCTTTTTCTTGTTTTTGTACTTCTCGCTCTTGGCGCTGCTTTTCTCGCTCCAAGTCACGCAAACGCTTTTTCTCTTCCTTATCCTTCTCGCGCACGATGCGCTTTTCTTCCCGCTCTTTGTCGCGAATCTGCTTTACACGCAGCTTCTCGATCTCTCTGGCAAGTTGAGAGCTATCGGTAATCTTGCTTTGATCGATTTGGCTCAAAAGCTCTCGCTTTGAGGCTGCAGCTTGCTCTGCCGCCGCCAGTTTCTTGGCAGCAGTCTCATCAATACCATCCTCTTGCGCGATCTCTCGGCGCCGCTTGGCCATCAGCTTTTCAGCTAGATCTGCATGTTGGCTCTTGCGTTTGCGTCGCTTTTTCGTCTCGCGAGGAGCCGGAATCTCCGACAACTCGTCGGACACTTTGCTCGCCAGGTCGGAGCGGTTATGGATAAGAACCCGAATGCCTTGTTGGAAGGTGAGTTCAACTTTGTTGTCCGGCAAAATGGCTGTGACAAAGCCAATGTCGAACTTCGGATGTGACACAAGGTCCATCTCTATATAGGTATCTCGAATGGAGTAAGGCCGGCATGCATTAAGCTGAACCTCACTCACAGTCGCCATGGCTTCGGGCCACGACATCTTTTTGTTGAGTTTTTTCTTCGGGGGCTCAAACTCGCCTTGGCCCTCAGCAACTTCTCCACGAGGTTTGCGATACGCGTGAACCTCGTTGCTGACTTGGCATTGTACGCGGCGAATTTCGCCTTCGTACATGCTCACAATGATGTGCGGTGTGTCACTCTTAAGCTTGGGAGAGTAAGCAACGATCTCATCCCCTACCGCGTGGTTGTCTTCATCAAAGAGAGTTTCCATGTCCTCACCCCCACCAAATTGGTGTTTCCCGGAAAGAAATAGCCCTATAAGGCTGCAAGTATTTAATATTATTACAGCCAAAGGCTCCGGATTGCCTAAAACCGCTCTAATTCTCCTAACACACCTAAATTTATAGCGCAACCAATGGGCCATTGAGGTTTCGGCTAGTTGCAATTCCAAGGCTACCGCAACGACACTCGCTTGCCCAAATTCAAGTAGGATGGCCTGGCCTTGAGGCGATTCTCCTTATTCTATCTGCTGATACCACTGATGCTCGCGGCTGCGGGAAGCCTGGCCTACTACGGCTATAGCTACTCCAAGCAATTGGCTGAGCGAGAGCGGCAGGCAATCTTGGGAACGATGAGTGAGCTCGCCAAAGAGAAGCTCATTGGAATCCAGACTGCCATTGCCGACGGGGATCGCAGCGTCTACGAAACCGTCGACCTGCAAGATCTCCCACAGCTCGGAGAAGCAATCGCCAGTAGTCCTCATCTTTCGGCGACGATCCTTGGAGCTGACAAGAACATTCTCTCCGGAGGAAGTTTTCGGAAGAGCGATTCGGGCGATGACGAAGCCTTTAGCGAGCTGCTAACCAAGCAAGTGATTCCGGACTTAGCGCTCGACAGCATTTATCTCAATCGGACTCGATATTTGCACAAGGAGTATGGCGGGCGTCTGTACCTATTCTCTTGCACACGCAGGTTCGGACAGGGACGGAGCTATTTCGTACTGCTGGAGGCGGACATTTCGTACTTGTTCACCGAAGTGTTTCCAGCCTTTTTCGACGCGCCCTCACCCAATTTGTATCAAGTCGTAAATCGCGATGGAGAGCTAGTCTACGGGTATTCGTTTGGCGGCGTTCCGTTGGCCGATGTTGTGGAGTTGCGATTCCCCGAAACCGTTAGCGAGTGGCGATTGCGAGTGGCGCACCGAGATGCGGGCGCTTTGGCAACCAGTGAAAACCGTCAGAGGACATTGGACTTTGTCCTGATCGGCGTTGCAATGACGGTAATTACGGCGGGCTTGCTTATCATGATGGCTGCGGTGAGGCGGGAGAGACGAGTGAGTGAGCTCAAAAGTGACTTCATCTCCAATGTTTCACACGAACTCAAAACCCCGCTCTCCATTATTTCGATGTTTGGTGGGCTGCTGGCGATGGGGCGTGTAAAATCGCCGGAGAAGGCGGTGGAGTACGCGGAGATCATTCGCCGAGAAAGCATGCGCCTGTCTTCGCTTATCGACAACGTGCTGGATTTTGCCAAAATTGAAC
>JAESTW010000550.1 GCA_016763395.1 Kofleriaceae bacterium | reverse complement strand
TTTCGCTTGGGCGAGCCACTGCTAACTTCTTGAACGCGACAGACGCATCTGAGAAATTTCCTGAGTCAAGCTTCTCCAAGGCAGCTTGAAATCGCGCTTCCTCCACTTCTACGTTGGTTGGCGCTTCAATCTGCGGTTGCGTAGCAGTGCGAATTTGCGCGCCTTTGGCCGGTTCGCGAGAAATTGCCGGCAGTTGAGAGCTGGAGTTTGTTAGGTTGCTTCGCGCACGTTCACGCCGCCGGGCTGCCAGATCTTTGCGTGCATCGGAGTCGTCCGGGCGATTGGGCAGCGGCGCCTCGGCTGCTGGCGTGGCGGTAGTTAATATCTTGGTTTCGGAAGTACTGACTCGTTTAAGTTCGTTGCCAGCACTGATAATTCGCGCTTTGTCATATGCTTCCTTGATGACAATATAGACGTTGTTCGCCAGTTTTCGAATGTGCTGTGGCCGTCGAGCGAAGCGATTGGGATGGAACTGCTTGGTCGCGCGAAGAAAAGCGCTGCGACAATCCGACACATCTTCGATCTTCAAGATTTCGAGAGCGGAGCCTGCTTCGTTGGCCCGCTTGAGTTCTTTTTCCAAATGAGCCGACACCTCATCATCGCTCGCATCTGCCCATTGCTTGTCACTTGGCCCCACGGGGACAAGATAGCAATCATTGTTGCCGACTAACAAACCTTCAAAACACAATAAGGTTCAATAGTTGGAAGTTTGTAGCGTTTGGTACCCACAAACTACCGGAGGGATACCCTAGAGGTAGCGTCCGTCTGAAGCATTGGCCGATCTCGCATCTACAGTGTCTGTATCTTTTCGCTCTACCCTTGCGTTGCCCACTGATCATGCGGCAAAGTGCGCCCCCTAACGGCGCGCGTGCCGCGCTGGCATTACCAACAGGAGTTACACTATGGCTAAATCTCGACCTACAATTATGAAACGACAACGGGAACTGGCCCGGCAAGAAAAGCGGCGTAGTAAAGCTGCTCGCCGGTCAACGGCGTTACCGAATGAAGAGATGGACCGCCCTGATGGCGCCGGTGACGATTACGATCCGGACATTGCCCACATTGTCCCAGGTCCTCAGCCTATTCCTTGGGCGGACGAATTCGACGACGAAGACGAAGAAAAAGACGAAGAAAAAGTAGAGGATAACTCGGACGCAGAAGCGAGCTGAGAACAATACTAAAGTCGAGACGCTTGACGATCGGAACCTTTGTGACATAGTCGCCGCATGTATGTTCGGATTCTTTGGGTACTCCCTGTCGCAGCTCTTGTCGCGTGTGGGCCGAGTAAACATCAGCGTCTCGTAAGTAGTGCCCAGAAGGCTGAGAAAAATCAGCAATGGGTACAAGCGGCTATCGCGTACGGAAAAGCTTGCAGTGCGGACCCTGCACAAATTAGCATCTGTGAGCGTGCGCAGGTAATGCGGGACTACGCAGTGGAAATCCGCAGCTACCGGGCTCAGCAGTATTGCCACGCCGGACAGCTGCAAGCCTGCCTACAGGAGATAGCGCCAGTACGAGATTTTCGCACGACGGTATTCCCCCGAATCGCTTCCGTTCTGGCCAGCGCGGGGGAACTCGCAATACGGCAGTGTCAACCGCCCGGGGCGTCGCCCACGTTAAGACTGCGCCTGCAGGGCTTGGCCTGCATACAACCCTGGCGAGCCGGGCTGTGGGACGACCCACACTACCAGCAGCATTATCGCACTGAGTCTAGGACGGTTGCCACGGGCTTTTTGAAGCTAGCTGTGGATGAACGTGATCCAGGGGCGCGACTCAGTTACAGCATGGCAGCCTCTTGCTTGGCACCTGTCGAAATCAAGGCTTCAGAAGCCATGAGCAACGCTGCGCAATTGTTTGGCCAGCAGAGCGAGACCCAGTTGCGCATGGTGAGAGCCAATAGCGGCGTCAGTTGCCAGAGCCTTGTGTCCGGACTCGGACGTGGGCTCGGCTGTAACGCAGGTAGCGCCCATGCTCTAGATGTCGACGTGCTCTCAAGCGGGAATCAGAGTCGCTGGCAGCACACCTACGTCGACCGGAGCCATACCAAGCGATATCTCTCGGGCACCAGGCAGATTACCAATCCAGAATACGATCGTTCCAAACTCGAGTACGAAATGGCCGAAGATCGAGTGCAGAGTGGGAAAGACGAGGTCCGGGAGCGAGAATACCGGTGCCGAGAGACTGACGAGGCATACGATTGCAGCGCCCATAAAACCTCTGTCCGGGAGCTCAAATCACTTGAGAGTTCCCTGCGCGCGGCGTCCGACCGCTATCGCAACGAGGACCCGACAATCACGGAAGATGTCTACAGTGATTACGAGTACACGATTCGCAGCCATCGTTGGGCCGCTCCCTTTGGAGCGCAGATAAGGGCCGGCGGCAGCTCCATGGTTTCACCCGCAATGGAGGTAGTCTATGTAGACTCGGAGCAATCGAGCTTTGCTCCCGCGGGTATACTCAGCGATCCCGTGGATCCGCCTCCCCTTCGCTACTTTCAAGATCACAGCAATGCATGGCTGAAGCGGCAGGTGCAAGAGCAGCTGGTTGTCGAGATGGGGCGCCGCAGTGAAGGAGTGCTCGCGCAGTGCGGCGATGGCGCGGCAGTGGCGTGTTGGTCCACTGCGCACTACTGGCAAGGGCACAATGATTTTGGGCTGGCATTGCTCAAGTACTTGTCCGAATCTGATGCCCTCAGATGTACCGCCGGAGTGCTTTAGGAGCGAGGTGGAGTACCCCTAATTATTTAACCACCGCCCTTAGTATTCTGAGCTTTTGAATACCTTATATAGCGCGGCCAAACACGGCGTGATGACAAGAAGTCCAATCGACAGTGTAATAGCGAGTGCCTTTAGGCTCGCCTCAGGCGCCGCCGCAGCGTGCCAGGTCAGGTCGGATTCGGTCATGCTGACCGCGACAGGATAATGTGCAAGCCAATACCCGGCCAATATTGCCGCAGTCGCTACAGCGGCGGCGATACGCGGTACCCATGGTGATTCCCCAACGCTGCGATGCACCAATACGGCCGCCAGAGAAGCGACGACAACACTACTGATGGCGACAGGGCCGAATAGTTCGGAGCTTGAAAGGCTACCGCTAAGAACCGCCGTTGCACTGGTGATTCCCCCAATGGAGAAGCATGCGATACCATACCACCGAGCACGCCCTTGCCACTGCTTTCGCTCGCTCTCGTCCTCGACTTCACCGCACAGAAATACCGAGGCTAACCAGGCGAAAAGCGAGATGGTGAATACGCCGGACGCCAACGCAAAGAGGGTCATCCAGGGCGCGAAATAGCTTGCCCATACGGTGGTTGGATGTGTTGGCACTCTGCCCGAGTGTAGGCCAGCGGCGATGGCCCCAAAAGAGAGCGGCACCATCACGCTGCCAACTCGAAAGAGAGTTGTCCATAGTTTCTCGACAGTGGCATCTTCCGCAATGTCGTAATACCGAAAGGTGAATGCTGTTCCCCTGAGAACAATACCGAGAAGCATTATCAGGAGTGGAACGTGCATGGAGGTCGTCAGCGCCGTGTGCACCTTAGGGTAGCCGACGAAGAGAATGACGATGATGAGAACAATCCACACATGATTGGCTTCCCAGATAGGGGCGATCGCTTTCTCGCTTAGCTCGCGCACTCGTCTCCTCTTGTCCGCTGGGCTCATTATCTCCAAGATGCCAACCCCAAAGTCGGCCCCTCCCGCAACGCAGTAGGCTACCAGGGCGAAAAACAGTGTTCCGAGGATAAAATACTCCACTACGGCTCGTCATCCGGAGCGTACGTGACCCCTGCCCACTCGCTCATGGCTTTGTCCGGCGATTTGATGCCTCTTGCAGCCAAGACCTGCCGGCGCCACATCCAGGCGGTGGCAATTGCCAGAAATCCGTACAGGAGTACAAACATATAGAAGTGAATCACCTGTCCGGGAACGGGGGTAACCGCATCTTTGGTTTTCAGGATGCCGTAGATGATCCAGGGTTGCCGGCCAACCTCGGTGACTACCCATCCAGCTTCCAGCGCAACCATGCCCAGGGGTGCAACCATCACCAGTATCCACAGAAACCAGCGCTTGCTAAAGAGCGTCTTCCTGCGCATAAACAGCAGCCCCAAAAGCCCGAGCCCAGCGAGCATGGTACCGATACCGACCATTACTTGAAATGCTAGGTGCACGATTAAAACCGGCGGCCACTCTTCTTTGGGAAACTGGTCAAGTCCAATGACAACGGCATCAAAGTCATCGTGAGCAAGGAAGCTCAATCCGCCGGGGATGTCGATGCTGAAGCTCACCTCTTGGGTTTCCTCGTTCGGGATCCCACCAATTCGAATCGGCGCGCGCGGTCCGGTCACGAAATGTGCCTCCATTGCCGCCAGTTTTGCCGGCTGGCGTTTGGCTACACTTTGGGCGCTGAAGTGTCCATGAAGCGGCTGCGCGATGGCCGCAACGGCAGCGACGGCAAGCGAGATCTTAATCGCCAGCGTGTGCATTTTGTCTTTGCTGCCGCGTAGTAAAAGGAAAGAGTGAATGCCGAGCACCAAGAAGGCAACTGCTTCGAAAGCGGCGATGATCATATGGCCAGACTGAATTAACCAGGCGTCGTTCATGAGTGCCGCCCAGGGATCGATATCGCTGGCACTGGTGCCGTTCCAAGTAAATCCGGTTGGACTGTTCATCCAGCCGTTGGCGGCGATGACCAGCAGCGCGCTTGTGACGCCGCAAACTCCGACCGCGACGCTCATCCAGAAGTGAGTTCGGACTTTCATGCGTTTCCACCCGTAGAGGTAGAGCCCAAGAAAGATCGCTTCGAGGAAGAACGCTGCACCTTCTAGCGAGAATGGCATTCCAATGATGGGACCAGCGTGCTCCATGAAGCCTGGCCACAGAAGTCCGAGTTCAAAGGAGAGCACGGTGCCGGACACTGCACCTACGGCAAAAATAATCGCAACGCCGCGCCCCCACGCGCGAGTAAGTCGGTACGCGTCAGGATCTCCGGTCTTTAACCAATGTCTATGTGACAGAGTAACCAAAAGCGGCATTGCCATACCGACCGCAGCAAAGACAATGTGAAACCCCAGGGAAAGAGCCATCGTCGATCGAGCGTACATTAAGTCATCCATTGTTCACCCCTTCTGGGATGCCACTGCTCCCAGCTCCGATTGGTGGTATTCGCCTCACAGCTCAGCTCTCGGAGCACGAGCCCAGAAACTAAACTACCCGTGCGAATTTTTTGCGCTCTTCCTGAGTTTGCGAAGAGCCCTGGTGTGGAGCACCAGAAACGCGCTTGGGCAGCCAGCGTTGGAGAGCTCCGTTGGATTTATCCAACCTAGAGCCCTGGTGTCGAACACCAGAATTTAGCGGCTGGCCGCGTAAAGTAAACGCTTGCGCAGCCAGCGTTAGAGAGCTCGGTTGGATTTACCCAACCTAGAGCCCTGGTGTGGACCACCAGAAATTAGCGGCTGGCCGCGTAAAGTAAACGCTTGCGCAGCCAGCGTTAGAGAGCTCGGTTGGATTTACCCAACCTAGAGCCCTGGTGTGGACCACCAGAAAT
>JAESTW010000549.1 GCA_016763395.1 Kofleriaceae bacterium | reverse complement strand
TTGTGGCGGTGTGGGCGGCAACAATGGCGCAGCGGGCGGGGGCGGGGGCGGCAGCTTCGGCGTCTTTGCATCGGCTGGCTCGATCCTAGTCCAGGATTGCCAAATTGCGGTCGGCGATGGCGGAGCGGGGGGCAATGGCGGCGATGGTGCAACCGGACAACTCGGTGGTTCTGGTGGCATTGGAGGTTTTTCCGCAGATCTCGGAGCGCGTGGTGGCAACGGTGGCCGAGGTCAAACAGGTGGCATAGGTGGCCCCGGCGGTGGCGGGAGCGGGGGCCCAAGTGCCTGCTTTGCCCATGCGGTGGCTGTCAATCAGGTATTCGTCGATACTCCTTGCGCGCAGGGAGAGGGCGGTGCTGCTGGCGATGGTGGGCAAGGAGGCGCCGGCGGACAAGCGGGCACTGCCACTATTCGCCTTAGTTTGTAGATAGCCAACTCATAGGTATTGCGCTGATGCCTACCCACGGAGCCAGTTAATGTAGCCGAGCTTGTTTTTACGCATCCGGTGCGTGATATAGTCCGAAGTTGGAAATAAAGGTATGAACCAACGTTGATATCAGACGAAGAAATCCCTCACGCCGAACCGGCGAGCTCGCCGGACGAAGAAGATTCGATCATTGCCGCAGATGATTGTATGACTATTGATCGCTGGCCGATTGTTGACGTCTGTTTTCCGGCCGCTGTCACCAGGGGACAACTCAACAAGCATTTCCGAGCACTTCGCTATCTGCTCAGAAAAGAAGAGCCGTTTGTGATCATAGTCGACATGGATCAAATGCGAACACAGAGCCGAGAACTCCGGGATTTTGCGGCGACTGAACTCAAAGACATCTTCAAGCCACCCGCGGCCGACGTGGTGTTGGCAGTCGCGCACATTTGCGATCATTGGTTGGGACATGCGGTGTTGACCATTGTTCGTACCGTGGCGCCCCCTGCCTATCAGAACCGCCTTTTTCGTCGGCGAGCAATGGCGGAGGAGTGGGTTCAAAATATTTTGGCGAAAAATCAGAAAGAACTTTAATAGGCGAGATGGCATAATTAGGTGTCGATGCCAATCCATACGATATTGATCTTTTTTTTGTCGTTTACGCTTTGCTGTAGTGGGGAAAAGAATTCCGAGAGCTCCACCCCCAGTGACTCTCTACCCAGCGTGGCTGCACTTAAGGCGATGGCTATTTCCGAGGCGTGCCCAATCATCACCGCCAAATGGTCGAGTGCAAAACCGCCATAGTACGAACGGTGAGAGTTTTCCTTACCGCTCAGGGCAAGGTGAAGTCCGCAATTAGCGCCGGTCATACGTTCGAGAAGTCCTTGGCCAAGTCCCCTGAAGCTCTCTGCGCGGACAAGAACGCCGAGAAAGAGACGACAGTAGCAATTGAGTGTTTTCAGAGCGATTGCGAAAATTTCGCAGAGTGTTTAGTTAAGGTGGAGCAAAGCGTAAGCCGGGCGACTGGTAAAAATGTACCTCGCTGCGAGACTGGGGATATTGCCTATGAAGCAAGCAATGAGGGAATGCGGACCATCTGGTGTGTACACGATGATGGAGTCCCTCATGGACCTTGGCACGTTTGGGAAGAAGACAAAAAGCGCGTTGATGGCATGTACAAAGAAGGTAAGCAGGACGGGAGTTGGAGTTTCTATCATGATGATCGCACGGAAACTCAGCGCTATGTCAACGGGGAGTATATCCGCAATGAAAGCAACGATGCCATGCCCGCCGCTTCCACAAATGACAAGCCAGCTCAGGCAAACGATCTTTCCAGGCTTTCGCTTAGACCACCGGATGCCGGATCTCCTCCGAGTTCACAGGTTATACCTACCACCATACTCGAACTCGGCCCAATCCAGGCGCTTGACAAGAGCGATACCGCGCTCGATGCAATGGCGAAGAGAATTCAGGCTAAGTACTTTCCCGGCATAAAGCGTTGCCATCAAAGAGCCTTGAAGACAGATCCCAAGTTATCCGGACAGATTACGATCGGCATGACTGTGGGCATGACGGGGCGGGTCACCGATGCTGCCGTTTCGGGCTTCGAACCCACTGTGGATGCATGCGTCCGGAGCCAGGCTCAACGGTGGCGTTTTGCTGCTCCCAAGTATGACGGTAAGCCGGTCGCAGCCAAATTTCGAGTGCCTCTGACTATGGCCCTGCAGGGGCAGCATCGGTGATTACGAGATTCTCTACGTCAGTTCTTGTCGAAGCAACTCGGAATTTATCGTAGGAAGAAAGTGCGCCAGCGAATTCACTTCGCACTAGGCTCAAGAGTGACGAACAATGTGCTACGAAGCGGCATGGTGAATGGTTCTGAACGCGTCGATACAAATTGGGCAATCCTCTTTGTCTGTTGGCTTCTGGTCACCGGGGCGAGCCTAGGTAGCCTCTTCTTCAGTGAAGTCATGGAGTTGCCGCCCTGTACGCTCTGTTGGTACCAGCGAATCTTCATGTTCCCACTGCCCTTTGTTTTGTTCATGGGACTCTTCCCCTTTGATGCCAAAGCAATCCGGTACGCGCTCCCTTTGGCGATTGCAGGCTGGGCCATTGCGGCCTACCATCTGCTTCTTCATATTGGGATCATCCCTGAGAGTGTCTCGCCTTGCAGCCAAGGCGTCTCGTGCAAAACCAAGTACCTCGATATCTTGGGCTTCCTCTCGATTCCGCTCTTATCACTGCTCGCATTTTCCACTGCCATCACACTACTACTAATTCTTAGAAAGAAATTGTCCCGATGAAAAAGAACCACTTGGTAATTCTAGGAGCTCTTGGGCTTATTGTTGTATTCGCTGTGGGCGGATATTTTTACAAGCAAGAGCGCGCTGAAAAGACTCAGAAGATGGCGAAGCAAAAGGAGTCGCCGCTCTCCCGCGCCTATGCACAAACGCTGGGGCCAGCTGAGGCAAAGGTTGTCATCGTCGAGTTTTTTGACCCCGGATGTGAGACCTGTCGAATGTTCGCACAACCTGTGAAGGACTTATTAGATAAGTATCCGGGCAAGGTTCGCCTCGTAAAGCGATACGCACCATTTCATCATGGAGCGGACAAAGTCGTACAGATTCTCGAAGCGGCCCGCCTGCAGGGAAAGTACTGGGAGACCTTGGAGCTATTGTTCGCAGGCCAGCATAGGTGGGCCGATCACCATAGTCCGAATCCGGACATGGTCTGGCGACTGGTCTCTTCTCTCGGTATGGACATGGAGCGACTGCGCCGAGACGTCAATGACCCCAAGGTTCTCGCGATCGTTCGCCAGGACATCGCAGATGCGCAGCAATTGGGTGTGCACAAGACTCCCGGGTTCTTCGTAAATGGGAAAACCATGTCGAGTTTTGGCCTAGAGCAACTCCAAGCGCTGGTGGCGGACGAAGTTTCAGCGCAATACTAGACGACTTCTGGAAAGCGGTAGCCTGGAAGATTCAGATAACAACGGCCCAGACTGATGCCTCCGGAAGAGTCTTCCATTGCAACTGCCGACAGTAACCGTGACTGTGTTGCCGCGAACCACTTGATCAGACTTTCCCCAATGCACAATGGGGCCATCCGATTGCTTTGTGGCCCGTTTTCGCCTTCGATACAGATGGCATGACCTTCATCGTACCGCGAACGATTACATCTTGCTTGCCACGAATCGCAATGGCGCAATAATTCCATTTATCGCTGGTATCCACGCGTAATGTAGCAGCTGTTCTGCCGTGCAGTTTAGCTCAGGCTCAATACCACACCCGCTTGATGAGATTTCTTCTCAAGAGTGGGCTAGTCTACGGCGTGCAGTTTGATAAAAGTATGCGTGAGCGCTGGGTGTCCCATGAAGGCACTTGGAGTTTTGAGCTACCATCCGGCTGGGGCCAAGGGCGTACCATCTATGGTGGGGTGTCGACTGCCGCCGCTGTGGCCCTGGGATATCGAATTACCGCCCTTCAAGACCGGCACCTGCGCTCCTTGCAAGCCCAGTTCTTCCGGCCTGTTCGTCCGGGAACATTAATCGGGAAGGCTTCTATTCTGCGCTCAGGCGGCTCAACCACTTTCGTACGCATTGATCTATGGCAAGACGATATTGTGATGTCGGTGAACATCGTCTTGGCAAAAGCGCGGGCGGAGAGCACTACCCTGCTAAGTGAGGAGCGCTGGCAAGGACCGCCCGCCGACTCACTCACTGATTTGCCCTTCATTCCAGGTGTCATTCCTGAATTCATTCAAAACCTTTCCATGCGTTGGGTGAGTGGCGACGCTCCATTCTCTGGCGCAAGCACAGCCAAATTCAGCGGCTATTGCCGGTTCCGAGCAGGTTCAAGCGATGTGGAGGGAGTCGTGGCAATTCTCGATGCTTGGCCATGCCCTTCCCTAGCCGCTGGCCCACCCCTATTCCCGCGAGCACAGTGACATGGACGGCACACATCTTTGATGTTCCCGAGCAACGCAATGGTTGGTACGGCTTTCGTTATGAAACCTTGCAGGGCAAAGATGGCATGCACACCGTGGTTGGCAAGCTCTTTGGAGAAGATGGCTCGCTTATCGCCTGGACAGAACAACTCGTAGCAGTATTCAGCTAAGTAAGATCAAGCCACAAGCTCCGCTAACAGAGGGCTGCTTGCTCGTGGCCGAATTGTGTCCGGAAGATCATGACGAGCAGCTGAGGTACGACAAGCCACCGACCTCAAAGAACTCGGACGGTTTCATCCGATAGTATTTTTCCCCTACCTCCTTCGACTGCTCGGCGTACGGCTCTGTCATGACCTCCTGCAGTTCTCGGACTAGAGAGTAGTTCCCAGCGGCCGCTTGCTGATACGCAGGAGCAACCAGCCACTCTCGCAAACTGAATTTTGGGTTGACGAGTTTCATCTGCCTGGAGAGCTCCTCGCGGGCGCGGGGCGAGGCAGCATTCGCGTCAGTCGCGTTAGTGGCGTGGATGAGCGACTTCCATTTTGTCAGCCATTCTGACCAGCGCTTGTTCATCACTTCGGGGTTTGTCGCGTCCTTGTAGAAGCTTTTTTTGAGTGGGCCAATATCCTCAGGTACTGTCGAGAGCTCGCGGAAGAAGATGGTGTATTCGACAGGAGTTTGCACCATGAGCGTTTCGAGCTCACTGAATAACGCCGCGTCAAAAGTGCCAAGCCCAAGTTTGGCAGTCCACATCTTTTCCATTTGCGCTTGCATCACTTGTCCA
>JAESTW010000548.1 GCA_016763395.1 Kofleriaceae bacterium | reverse complement strand
GTACGCATCGTGCAATGTATAGCACAATCTCAGCGTGCTAGTTGAGCCAGTGCTTGGGTGGTTTGCCAGACTTGTTCGGTTTATCGTCGTCGTCCACAATCTTAAGATGGCGGCGGATACGCTTTTGCTTGCGCTTAAGGAGCCAAATTTTTGGTGTCCACTTGCCATTGGTAAGTATCCAGGCGAGAACCATCGCGGACACAAAAGAAGCACCTTCTGCCCAGGCTTGTCCGAGAGTGACCATGAGAAGCATAAAGCCGCTAATGCCGATGGTCAGCTGTCTGCCAGTCATAGGTAAAACACCGAAGAACTGCACTTGCTGGTTAGCAAAGAGTGACCCGTAGGCGATGAGAGATGCGTAGATAAGTGGATCTAGCCCAGTAACAAAGGCAGCATTGGTCTGAGAGGGAATTAGCGAACCGACAAAGGTGCCGACGAGCATTCCCGTCCCAAGCGTGTAAGCGGCGAATTTCAAGAAGCGCTTCGTGCCCCACCAACGTTCAAGTGTTGGCAAGAACATCCACAGCATGAAGCCCTGAAAGAGCAGCGAGACAAAGGAGGCTTCTAAAAACGGCGAGGTGAGAATCTGCCAGAATTTGAGATCCAGCCAAACGCTGGTTCCCGTCGCGGCGGCAAAGCGCATGATTTCCAGCTTCAATTCCTCGCCAGCCATCAAGAAGACGAGCGAGAAACTTGTGCTGGCGATCAGCAGATACAAACACCCCTTGGTGATCTGCGAGAGGCCGAAGCCTTTTGATTGCCCATTTGCCATGTCTCCAGAGTAGAACCGGCCAGCCTCGCCCGCAACTGAAGCTTGAATATTTACTAGATTGAGTTTTGTTCTAGCGCCACACACAAAAGGTCTAGAATACATGATTCCCTAGCTTGTTCGCCGCGACACTAGTTCACCTAATCATTGATTATAGTTGGATTACTATCATAAGCGGGCTATGCTTATACATGAACAAAATGGTGTCACAGTACCTTTCGGGAATTGGACGCACGGGTGGAAAAAAGAGCCGCCGCACCTTGTCTCCACAAACGGCCCGAAACATGGTGAAAGTCCGGGAGGCGCGGCGTGCGTTTCGAAGCTTCTACGCTTCGTGTTTTTGGTCCTTTGATCCCCAGTACAAGATCACCATACGCGATCTTCCCTGGGTCGCTACACAACTCAAAACCTATGGCGGCCGCCGTGGCTGGGAGATAGGACACAGCCTGTGCCCCTAACAAACGTACAAAGAACCATCGCTCGCTTGCTGGCGAAGAACCGGACTCCTGAAAGTTATTTGGCAGGCGGAGCCGCTATGCATATTGAGCCCCAGTCCAGCCGCTACTCTAACGACCTCGACTATTTCCAAGATTCAGAAGAGCGAGTGGCAAGTGCGTTTACGCTCGATCGGGCTACATTGCTGGATGCTGGTTTCCATCTTGAAACGCTTATCACTCAACCCGGTTTCATTCGAGTAGTCGTCCAGAAAAGCTCTGAGAGTACAAAAGTCGAGTGGGCACACGATACAGCCTGGCGTTTTATGCCTCCCGTGGAGAATGAAATCTCCGGGTATCAGCTTCATCCGGTAGATCTCGCAATCAACAAATTACTTGCATTGGTTGGTCGTGATGAGGCGCGGGATTTTCTGGATACTCTGGAAATGAATCGCCGGACACTTTCCCTGGGAGCCATGTGCTGGGCCGCCGCTGGCAAAGATCCAGGCTATACACCGCAACTCTTGCTCTCGATGTTGAGACGGCGTGGGAGATACCAACCAGAGGATTTTTCACGATTGATGCTTCAAGACAAGATGGACCTGCCCGCGCTGAAACTAGAGTGGCTGGAGGCGCTCGGTACAGCAGAGGCCTTCGTCTCAACTCGGACACCAAGTGAGCTTGGTTGCCTGTATTACTCGATCTCAGAGAAACGCTTTGTCGGTGCCTTCGAAGTAGGAGACAAGGACATTGTACCTCACTACGGCAGACCCGGCGGCGTATTGCCGAAGGTTGGATAGCCTTCAGACACTACAATCCGGACATAACAAAGCCCCGACAGTCCACAGTGGAATGACGAGGCTCTGATGATTTTGAGTAGTATCTAAAGCTTACTGAAAGAGAAAGTCGAAGTTACCGATGTCCTTGAGCTGGTTGCCCCACTCGATGATCTCAGTTCGCTTTATGGAGCTACCAAGTAAATCTTGTCCTTGTAGGATATCCATGAATATCTCGTACTCACCAACAGCAAGTGGGTCGGTTACCGCTTGTCCGTCGGCACAGGTAAAGAGACCAACTCGAATCGCAGAGGTGGAATTTACCATCGTCGCTTCAATAGAAACGGTGTCCGCAAAAACATCGTCACAGGTGGTTGGGCCAGCTCCGTCATTCACAGTCCATGTGAAGCCAAAGAATCCGTCGTTGACAGAGAACGTAGGCAGGTCAATTTGAATGAGGTCACCATCAAAATCGATGGAGGCTGGAATGAGTTCGGACTGGGCAAACAGGCCGCCGCTGGCGTCTACGACATTTACCCAAACATTGTAGTCGCCGAGTGGCAATCGGGTTGCGAATCCAGCACCAACATCAGAGCAGGAATAGATGTCGACAAAGGGCGTATTTGCTCCAACCTGAGCAGCGTTGATTTCAATTGAAGCGCCAGCCGGACAACCGGGGGTTAGTTCCCATGAGACATCAAAGGAGCCTTCGCCTTCAACGACGCAATTGGTCTGAAAAAGGGCGCCTAGGCATAGTGCGGACAGTGCTAATTTATTCATCATGTTTATCTCCGTATGAATCCGTTTGGACGGGTATGGGGCTCTTGACGTGACGGCCTTTAAAGATAGATTGCTTAAGTATGCAGGACATTCCTGCGTTTAACTACAATCTGCGTCACTCTCTGACGCAAGTGCAGTTGGTTTGACAGGGTTTGTCGGGTTCGTCGGGTTCGCTCACGACGATGAGAAGTGCATTGAGGGTGACGATCTCTCCCTCGCGCACAGTTCGCACGATTGCGGCTGGGCTTTGAAAGGTATTTGCAGCGGCCGGTAGTCCATCGTCGCAAATCGGCTGGACGAAGAACTCGGTCCGACCCTCTTTGATCTCGAATAGCGTTACGCCGGTAAACTCGTTGCAATTGAATTCGCGTGACTGATCGGCTAGACACTCGCCGCCGCTCTGGCCCTCGTCCAACCAACACAGCCGAATTTTGGCTACATTGGACAGGGCACAATCGCTGACCACGTTTCCCGCAATCGTGCGCAAGCTCCAATTGAACTCGGTTGCCCCGCCGTCGATTTGTACGCATTGCACACATAAAATACTCAGTAAAACCAGTAGTCCCGCGCTCCAGGGAGCTGGATGACTATCGGATGAAAAAGCAGACGTTAGGCGTGAGTGAGTATTCATCGAAAAGCACTTCAAAGGGCGCGTGCAATCCTTGGTGTACCTTGTTAAACACCCTCTATGCAAGATCTCCTACTTTCCTCTGTGGGCAAAGCGGACATGAGCACTTGGTCACTAATCACTGGCTCTTCGGGCGCGGTGTTGGCGGTCATGGGGGTGCTACTGATAATGTCCATCTTTTGCTGGTACATCATTGGCTACAAGTACTTGGTCATCAAACGCGCCAGCACCGAGTCAGCCAAGTTCACGGAAAATTTTTGGCAGTCCAGCGACATCGAGCAGATTTATAAGCACGCGCAAGTGCTCAGCAACAGCCCGATTTCAACGATGTTCCTAGCGGGCTACTCCGAATTGGCCAAGCTCAACGCAGACGATCCCCGCAGCCGCGACAAGGACTCGGATTTGGAAACCGTGCAACGAGCGTTGCGCAAAGCACAGAACAAAGAGACCACCAATCTTGAGAATCTCATTCCATTTCTGGCTACCACCGGTTCTGCAGCGCCGTTTATTGGGCTTTTGGGCACGGTTTGGGGCATCTTACTGGTGTTTCAACAGATCAACCCAGACGAGGCTGTCAAACTTGGAATGATCGCTCCGCAGATTGGTGAAGCACTCATTGCAACGGCGGTTGGACTTCTGGCGGCGATCCCGGCAGTTATGGCCTACAACTATTTCACGCGAAAAATTACCATTCTCATCTCTGAGATGGAGACCTTTGAGCACGACTACCTCAACATCATTCGCCGTCACTTCTTGAAATAAGGATTCGCTATGGCAATGAGCGGAGGACATAAAAAGGGCACTCTCAATTCTGAGATCAATGTCACACCGATGGTGGACGTGATGCTGGTGCTGCTGGTGATCTTTATGATTACGGCGACCACGATGGATTCTAGTTCGGTCGATCTCGACTTGCCGCAGACCAATGCCGCGGTGGCCGGCGATCCCGAGGGGCGTTTGACCTTGAGTATCGACAAGAATCGACAGCTCTTTTTGGGTGAGACTCAAGTGAGTTGGGTTGAGCTTGAAGACAAGCTTCGGGCCAACGAGCGCATCAAGAAAGAGAAAGAACTCTATATTGAGGCCGACAAAGACCTGCCTTATGCGGTTGTAGTCACGGCGATGGCGGCAGCGCAGCAAGCGGGCGTATCGAAGCTGCAAATGCGAACCGACCCGACTGCGAACCTCGATTATGGGCAACTCGACAAGGCTAGCGGTGGTGTAGTTGAGGGCGTTGAGGGTGGAGTAGTGGCCCCGGAAGAGGATTCGGGTAAGACTGAGTAGATGAGGGATCGGGATTCCATAATCTCTGGCGTTGGTGCAGCAATCTTTCTGCACATGGTTTTGGTTGGCTTTCTGCTTTTGACGGATACAAGTCCAGAAGCTGTGGCTGAAACTGACACCAATTTCGGTAAAGCTCAGGTTATTGAGGCGTCTTTGGCCTTCAAAGAGGTCAAACCGAAGAGCAAACAGCCGCAAAAGAAAAAAAAGAAGAAATTTAAGCCTCGGGTTGATGACGGAGCTTCAAAAAAAGACAAGATCGAACCCAAAAAGGATAAGAAAGACAAGCCTTTAAAGGTCGAAGAGGAAGAGATTGACTTCAATTCAATCCTCGAAAAGAACCGCAAACAGGATGAAGAGCTGAGCGATACCGGCAGTGAGGAAATCCCTGTTGAAGGCTCGGCCACGGGCTCAGAATGGGGCACGGAGAAAGATGCCCGCGGTGACCCCTATGTTGCTGAACTTAAAGGGAGAATCAGCGATGAATGGAAGGTTCCTTCGCTCGAAACCGAGGGCGGAACAGCCATTGGTTGTGTACGTCTTGATGAAGACGGAAAAATCGTAGATCGCGAATTGAAGAAGCGATCAAAGAATAGGAACCTCGCTCGCTCCGTCGAAGTTGCACTGAAGAATGCTTCGGATATGGACAAACCTGTTCCTGCAAAGCTTAAAACATTATTAACGGTACAAGGCGTATGCTTCAAATTCTCCCTCGACTAGTCTTCCTTTCAGCATTGATCCTCTCGGGGCTCAGTGTCTCGGAACTCGGTATCAGCCAAGCGCATGCGGACGATTTTACGATCGACCTAAATGGACCCAAACGCTCGCGCTACCCATTGGCGATTCCAATGCCTACGAGTGGCGATGGCGCGACGGCCAGTGAAGTTCTTAAGGTCGCCTCTTTTGATTTAAACATCGCTGGCTGGTTCAAGGTCATGAACCCCAAGGGTTTCTTGGCCAACCTCAAGCGCGAGGGCATGAACATCGAGCTCGCTCCTTGGAAAGATGTTGGCGCTTTTGGCGTCATCAAATTTCGGACAAGAGCTACCGGCGGACGAGTTCAGATTGACTTCAAACTCTACGAGCTCGAAAAGGGCGAGACTCCAGTGTTGGAGCGAAGCTACTCCGGCGACAAGAAGGACATTCGCAAGCTGACTCACCTTTGGTGCAATGACGTAGTCAAGTACTTCACTGGTGAAGAGGGATTCTTTGGCTCCAAGATTGCCTTTGTGACCCGAGGCGGCAAGCGCTCACGCGGTATGAAACGCATTGTAGCCATGGATTTCGATGGCGCAGGAGTTCACTCCATGAGCCGTAACAGCTCGATTAATCTCCTTCCCGCGTGGTCACCAAGCGGCGGAAAGCTGCTCTACACCTCGTACATGCGCAACAACCCGGACATCTATGTGGTGTCTGCAGGTGGTGGACGACCCAAGCGCGTCAGCAAATATCGCGGCATGAACACGGGCGGCTCTTGGTCACCGGACGGCAGCAAGATGGCTGTTACTCTCTCTAAAGACGGCAATCCTGAGATTTACATCATTAGCGCAAGCACCGGCAAAGTCATCAAGCGCTTGACTCGCAATCGCCACATCGACACCTCCCCTTCTTGGTCACCGGACGGAAAAGAAATCGCCTTTGTGAGCGATCGAGAAGGCAGCCCGCAGATCTTCGTCATGAAGGCCAACGGTTCCGGACAACGGAGAGTATCGATGAATGGCAGCTACAACACCACTCCAGCGTGGAGTCCGGCCAAAGGCGCGCGAGTGCTGGCCTACACCACTCGGGACGGCAGACGCTATGACATTGTCACGCTCAACTTGGCCAGCGGCAAGATGACTCGAATCACGCAGAATGAGGGAACCAACGAAGAGCCGAGCTTTGCGCCAAACGGCCGGGTCATCGCCTTTTCGTCCACACGCAGCTCAGGCTCGGGGATTTACCTCGCCAATGCTGATGGTAGCGGTAATGCTGTCCGGGAGTATAAGGGTTCTGTGACCAGCGTTGATTGGGGCCCTACTCCTAAGCAGTAGGGGCTGCGCGATTTTATCGGTTTGTCCGGCCTGCACGTTCCACGTCTCTAGAGTGGGATATCGGATTTCCCTAGATAGCTGGGGCTGGCTTGGTCAGATCGGCAGTGTAGTTCTCAACACCATTGACCTCCCAAGAAAACGTATCAACGGCAGAAGAGTCGATAATCATGGGAAAGCAGTATGCTCCTACTGAGGTCGCCTGCAGTCCTTCTGGTGATTTTGTTGCCACCCTAAACGTCATATGCCGATTGCTCAGCGTTGTCGAACCAAGTCGAGAAGTTATGGATACTGAGCTATGACGAAGGCAATATAAGCATAGAACCTCACGTGGAAAATCTATTGTTTCGGCCCTAAGAGCTGTGTAGAAAGCCTGTTGCCTTGGGCCGATTTTCCTCTCCATAGATGGCGTCATAAAGTACGCATCCAAGCTCTTTTGGCTTCGAATCAGCCTCTTTGACATTGTTCTTTTACTTGCGCCAACACGATTCCTTGTATCGATTGCCGAAAGCTCCTAGAGGCCGCTTCGATCTCTGCTGGATCTGGGCCAGGCTCTGGTTCGCGGCTACAGCCATAGTTTGCAGAAGCCAATACACAGCCAGCAAGCAATCCC
>JAESTW010000547.1 GCA_016763395.1 Kofleriaceae bacterium | reverse complement strand
CAAGATCCACAGTCATCTTCTCAGAGTTCGTGATGAAGTAAGGAGACAGGTAACCGCGGTCAAACTGCATGCCTTCAACAACGTCAAGCTCGGACTCGAGAGTCTTTGCTTCTTCAACGGTGATAACACCCTCTTTGCCGACCTTCTCCATCGCTTCAGCGATCATGTCGCCGATTAGAGTGTCGCCGTTTGCGGAGATAGTTCCGATGTGAGCGATGTCCTTCTTGCCTTTGGAAGGTGTTGCCATTTTGGCTATCTCTTCAACTAGAGCGCCAACCGAAGCGTCAATGCCTCGCTTGATGTCCATTGGAGTAACGCCAGCAGCAACGAGCTTAGAACCTTCAGCGAAGATTGCCTGCGCAAGTACAGTTGCAGTGGTGGTGCCGTCGCCAGCGTTGTCCGAAGTCTTGGAAGCGACTTCTTTCATCATCTGAGCGCCCATGTTCTGAAGCTTGTTCTCAAGCTCGATCTCTTTGGCAACCGTAACACCGTCTTTAGTAACGGTCGGTGCGCCCCAGCTCTTCTCGATGACGACGTTACGTCCACGTGGTCCGAGAGTCACCTTGACAGCATTTGCCAGTGTGTTGAGTCCAATTGCGATCTCAGAGCGAGCCTGAGTAGAAAAAATAATGTCTTTTGCAGCCATGTTGCTGATCCTTTAGTATGTATTAAGTATTGGGTTAAAATTTGGTTGGGTCGGTGAGGACTGGTCGGTGAGGACTGGTTGAGGGCTACTCAACGACTGCAAGAATGTCGTCTTCTCGCATGATGAGGTGCTCTTCGCCGTCGATCTTGACTTCGGTTCCGCTGTACTTCGAAAAGAGAACGCGGTCGCCTTCGCTGATGTCGAGTGCGTGAATCTTGCCTGCTTTGTCGCGCTTGCCTGCGCCAACAGCGATGACTTTGCCTTGCACTGGCTTCTCTTTAGCAGTGTCGGGGATGATGAGTCCTCCTGCAGTCATGGTGTCGCCTTCAAGGCGCTGAACGATTACGCGGTCGTGTAGTGGTCGGATTTTCATGTTCTGTATTCTCTATTGGTTGGTTAAAGCGGGGCCTCAAATTGCCACGCCAAGTCTCGATGCAGAGATAAGTAAACATCGTGAGACTTTTGTCAAGCCCTGTAGTGAGAGTGCTAAAAAACGCCAAAAACCACCTGTAAAAACAGCATGTTACAAAAACACGAGTTTCGGAAAAGATCGGCATAGTAGCGCCTCCTTCCTTCAACGCATTTTTGCTGCTTCGTTTTCGCTGTTTTTACGAGGGGTCGCAAATGCCCAGAGTTTTGGCCAAGGTCATCGGAACAAAGAAGTGATTTACGCTGATGGAGGGGTTGATGCCGTTTTTAGGCGGGTAGGGATAAATTGTGCGCGTGCGTTCGCAGTAGGTATCTGCTCGAAAGTAGCCACCACCCTCGGCGCATTCGCTCCAAGCAGCACGCAATCCTCGCCCCAAACGAACACCAGCGCGCGGCAGAGCCGGACGTAAACCTTGCCCCGACTTCTCGTGCACGTATTTAAAGGCAGCATGATAGGTGTTCCATGCCGTTTGGCGAATGTCGTCGATTGCCAGTGCGTTCTCTTCAGTAAAGAGCAAGAGAATACCAGCGTCGCAGTAGCCCTTAAAGACTTGCTTCATGGACTCATCGGTCTGATTGCGAATCTCATGAAAGCCATTGCCCACTACCATGACAGCTCCACGAGGATCAATACCCGCTTTGCTCATCGCTTCGAGCAATAGCGCCGGCTTGCCGATGTCGGCGCGGCGAACGAAGAGCATGTCCGGTGGCAGGTGGCCCGCCGTTTGTTCTTCAAGTGCAGCATCGATGGCAGCGTCCTCAAGATCTGCTCCGACGTATTGAATCTCTTTATCACCACAACGCTCGTAGCGCTGACGGGTCGCCTCTCCTTTGCCGATTGCATGCTCTATAAAAACACCTAGGTGAAAGTCTGTGTTCTTCGTGAAGAGGTCTAGCGCGTTGTTGGCGCGCTCAAAGGTTCCCCGGTTGGCGTCTTGGCTAGCGGCAACGTTTTCCCCTCGCTCCACCCACACTGAGTCTGAGCCATCGAGCAAGAGCTCAGCTGCTTGGGTCATGTACGGGTGATAGGTGTGAATAATGCCAAAGGGACCAGGCCCCTTGGTAAGGCCTCTCTCTCCTAAGCGAGTGACTTTGTAACTGTCGCCGTTGCGCTCACACCAACCCGCTGCTGTGAGTATTTCCAATGCTCCCGTAGCGCATACCGGTGACGCTTTACTCAGCTCTGTTGCTGTGAGTTCTTGCCCTTGTTGTATCTGCTCGCTAAGGCCCGCAGCACGCATGGCGATGACGAGGGGAACCAAGCGGAACCCCAACTCAATCTCGAACAAGGTTGGGAGCCAGTGACTTTGCTGGTCGCCCTCTCGCGTGCCCACGCCAAACCCAATCTCTAACAATTCTTCTTTCTCACTGGTCTCTAGCTCTTTGCCTTGAAATAGACGCAGCCAGCTACGCGCCGGATCAGGGCTTTGGGGTTGAGGCAAAATAGATTCGAAAATCCGCCGAACTCGGGGATGTCCGGCTATGCGATAGCTCTCGTCGTATTGTTCGACAAAGCCAAGAGAGAGGAAAAACAGGAAGTCGGTATTGAGTTCATCGGCACAGAGTTTCTTCTCTACGCGAGCTATCGTGACGGAACAGTTCTCAGGATAGATGGCTTGGCCCTGAAGTAGCCTATCCAAGATTCCTAGGGATTTGTAGCAGCCTAGAAGGTGGCGAGCGAGCCACAGACCTGGCGGCGCGGTGATGGCGGCCGTGCCTACAATCTGATCGACAACTTTACAGGCGCGCAGAATGTTTTCTTTCTCGGCGCTCTCTTCCTCTGGCAACGCATCTCGTACTGCGGCGCATGCGGCAAAGGTCCGTTCTCCCATGGACAGTATGTGCGGGATGCTGTCGCGAAACTCCTCCCAAGCTGGGCGCTGGAGGTAGGGATAGCCAGAGCTGCTGAGGCCGGTGGTTTGGCAAAGGATGGGCAAGAGACGACATGCAAACTCATTTTGAGACAAGGCGTCCTCCAAGGTAGAAATGATTGTAGTGCTCACTGCTCGATAGTAAGGGCACCAGTGGTTTATGCCGCCAGAATTTTGTCACATTGAGGTCAATTGCGTCGCGGGGCTTGGCCGAATCACCAGCCGCGCTCTGGTAGCATCAACAGCAATGGCCCCATTTGAGAGACACCTGTTTATCTGTGTCAACGAGCGAGCGTGTAGTAGCCCCAAAGGCTGTTGCTTTAGCAAGGGAGGCAAGGATGTCCGCGATGCATTCAAGAAGGCTCTCGCCGCCGTCAAACTCAAAGGCGTCGTCCGGGCAAACAACGCGGGTTGCTTGGACATTTGCGAAGCCGGCGTTGCTGTTGTGGTGTATCCCGAGCAGGTTTGGTACGGCGGCGTAACCGTGGCTGATGTCGACGAAATTGTCGCTCAGCACATCATCGGTGGCGAGTTTGTCCAGCGGCTCATGTTGCCCAATCAGGAGCATCTCGCTGGCGTGCTGTCCGGGCCGGCGCTTGGCGTGCCCGCTGATGAAAATTGAGCCGAGACCCTTTGCGTGAAGGCTGCAGGTTATTCTGATTCGGGGACGGCAGCGGCCGATGGATACTTCGCCGTGTATTTGGCCCACGCTTCGGACTTGGCAAGCTCCTCGTGAGCGTCAGTAAGCTCTGGCAACATCGCTTCTGTGAACTGGTATTCAAATTTTTCGGACAGTATGAGCATTTGCTCGACAACCGCTGGGAAATTCTCATCCGCAACTTCTGCGGACAGAAGTATTACCTGGCAGTCTTCGTCGCCGGGCTCAGCTGCGACCGCAAGCTTGGCCAATGCAACCGCCCGCTTAGTATCGGTGCCTTGCTCAATGAGGATACCCGCTCGCATTTGATTGAGGTATGGGTCTCCACCGACGCCTTTCTCTAAGCGATCGATTGCGGCAATTGCCTGATCATACTTCTTGTTCAGAAACAGACCATCGATACTCACAAGGTCTACAGAAGGGTCATTGGGGAATAGACGCTGGTAGTTGGCAATGGAATCAGTATAAATCTTTTCGTCCAAATTCGAGGCGGCTTGCACAATTGCAATCTGCACAATTTTTGTATCGCGAATCTTTGCAGGGAGGGATTGGGCACTTTGCACTCCTGCGGCTGGATTTGAAGTCAGCAATTCGCTTACTCGTTGGAATTTACTGGTGGTTGCCTCGCCGGTCTGTATAAGTGCATTGAAGATAGTGCGAAGGGTCTCAACCATACTGGAGCCTGTGAGAAACATGTAGATGTCGTTGCCGACAACTACGTCATCTTTGCGTTTTCCAATACTGACCTCGATGTAGTTTATTCCTTCGGACGAGGTGAGCCGGACAAGCGCGGTGGTGGTGCCTTGTCGTTCCCGGACACGGAGGAAGCGAGCCAGCCCACCCTCTTCGCCCTTGGAGCAGAGCTGGGCCAAGATTTCTCCGTTCATTGTGGTGATCAGCGTTTGCAAAGCGCTTGCTTGTTGCTTCTTGGGAATCTTGCTGGTGCGAATCCCCTCACTCGCCATTGCTCCCAAATCCAGCAGTTGTCCCATGATATTGAGGTCGCATGCATTGAGCGCTCCTTCCAGCTTTTTGCCGTAGGTCTCCGCTTCTTCTGCACTGGGTTTCGCCAATTTCTCGGTGGCGTCCAACCCTTTACTGCAACCGAGGCCGAAGCTCAGTGCGCCAATAACGAAGTAAAGGAGAATTTTGTGGAACGATTGCAGAAGCATCGTTTTAGTGTGTAGCATTTGACCGTCACATCGCAATGATGAACTGCTCTGATTGGCCTACAGGGTCATGAGGGTGTCCACATCAGGCAACACTTCCGCCTCAAAGGCCTGCATAGCGCCGTTTATACGGAGCGTGCCACGAAGTGGGCATGCAGGGAGTTTGTCGACCCGAAAACGCCCATCTTGCACGGGTACGAGTAGGGTTTGTTCTGGCATACTTACCGAATCGGTTATCGCCAGTTCGTCGTCACCAAATCGTGCCATGCATCGGTAGGTCATTGTCATCGTGGTATTGCCCGGAGTCTGAAGTTGTCCGACTAGGCTGCCTGTTCCCGAGAGGCTGAGAGTTACACCAGAGCTTGGGGATTCGATGAGCATGAGGCCGAGCCCTTGGCCGGGAATGTACACACTCAATTGGTAGGGGCCGTCCGGTAGATCGTAAAAGGCGAATTCTCCAGCAAAATCGGCTCGTTCTTGTTGGGTTGCGCCCCCCGGCATCAAGGAGAATAGGTCGACAAATGCTAGCGGCTCTGCCTTGTCATCGTGTCCGACAATGGTGCCACTGAGTCTGGGCTCCGCAAAAGGCACAATAAAGCGCTGGGCCCCAAAGTACGCACCATTTGTGCAGCTAAATTCCAGCGTCTCCGACGGCGAACTCTTCCACGGCCACGCCCTGAGCCTGACCGTACCGAGATCTAGGCTGGCGTAGCGAACCTTTCCCCCGCGAATTTCTCCCACTGGCAAGTATCGCTTGTCCGACACTTGTATCTCAAATGCCCCCTCAAGAATTGGCTCACCCGACTCGTCGAGAACTTCGCCTTCGATGATACATCCCTCGGACAGAACCAAGTCAACCTCGGCTTCGGCTCCGGCGAAATCCAAAGAGGCGGAGTCAGCCGACTCTGCTGCGAGTTGTGCATAGTCCTCGTGGTGAGCCTCCAATTCGACTCTGCCCAAAGGTACGAGCAATTCGTAAAAACCCGATGAGTCACTTTCAGCAGTATCGGAACCGGAGATGACACGCCGCCAACCCGCGCGGCGTGTGGCAACAATCGCCCCGGAGATCGCCACGCCCCTATCGTTGCGAACATGTCCGAATATCCGAGCAGCCGGGGAGAGGGCCAAATTCACATTGCGCTGATTGCGAAATACTCCGAGTAAAGGCGCGATTCCCTCTTGCGGAGACAGAACTTGGTCAGCGGAGACCGGACCGGGCAATCGTTGCAAACCGACATAGGCAACCGCGACGTATCCTTCTGCTTGGGCGTAACTTCGGTAGAAACCGGGCTGAAGTTCGATGGAGTATCGCCCCTGCTCATCACAGGTCACAGAACTCTCACCGCTGGGGCCAGAGAAGATGACCTCGGCTTGTCCGATTCCTTCGTGAGTGTCAAAACTGCTGACTTGGCCAGAGATCGCGACTAGGCCAAAGGTCGCGGCAGCAGCTCCACTGAGGGCTTTGGCGAGGTTTCGCAATCCATCCTCTTGCTGCACGGGAGCCGTGACCGGAGAGACTTTGGTCTGGGACTCCTGCGGGCCTTCGCTGTGAGAACTTCTCGTAAAACGCCAGAAAAGTAAGGCCAGTACGATGGTGGCCATCGCGATAGAGACTCGGTGATTTCTAAGCCCCGCTAGCATGGCAGTTCAAAGCAGGAGAGCGTGCAAGTCCCGCAAATCATCGACCAAGTGGCTCGGGTTGAGAGCCGACATGTCTCCCCGACTGTAGCCTCCATGGCAGATGCCTACGCTGGTCATAGGAGCGGCATGGGCTGCACCGATATCTTTGTCCGTGTCGCCGACCATAATCGCTTTCGCGGGAGTTTTGTCGTTGTCCGAACACACTTTGTGGAGCAGCGCTGGGTTGGGCTTGTGAGGCAAGTCATCAGTTCCGCAAATCGTGTCGAAGTAGGTATCTAGCTTGCAAGATTTCAGCACATGCTTGGCCATGACAGAGGGTTTCGTTGTGGCGATCGCCAGGCGCGTGTCCGGGCGAAGACGGCGCAGGTCTCGCAGTAGCTCCTCGGCATGAGGGTAGGGGCAGTTCTCGCTCTCGCTGCTGTAGTCCTCTCGGTACGCTTTGACCATAGCGGAAAATCGCTCTGGTTGCAGGTCGATTGATTCGCCCTGGCTCTCTTCGTAAAACCGTTGTAAGCCGACGCCTTTGAACACAAGCTCCATGAATTCTTCGCGCCAAGGCAGAGAGACTGCGTCAAAGCCCACCAAAATCGAGCGTCGAATGTCCGAGAAGGAGTTTATCAGTGTGCCGTCCAAGTCGAAAATGATGAGTTCGCACTCGCCTGGCGTGCAACCTTCAACGCTGCTGCTTGTCATCGGTAGAAACTCACGACCGGCCGGCCTAACTCTCTGCGATTTCGAGCACGATGGCAGTGATGTTGTCTTTGCCGCCGCGGCTGTTCGCCAGCGCGATGCTGGCCTGAACACACGCTCCGAGCTCACCTGAGCCAACTAAGTCGCTTACTTCTGAATCCTCGTACAAGTATCCGTGAAGCCCGTCCGAGCAGAGCAAGAAACGATCTCCAGGCATGGTATCGATATCGACTGTATCGATCTCAACATGATCTTTGTGCCCGACAGCTCGGGTAATCACGTTCCTGCCTTTCGCGTGCTCGGCTTCTGCTGGCGTGATAAGTCCGTGTTTGAGCTTGTAGTTGATCATGGTGTGATCTTCTGTCACCTGCAGAACCTCGCCACGGCGAATCCGATAGACGCGGCTATCACCAACATGGGCCGCGTAGACGTTGCCCGGACCGATGAGCAGCGCGCTCATTGTAGTCGACATGCCGTGTTTCTCCGGATCAAGTTCGGCCATTCCATAGATCATGTAACAAGCAGATTGCACGCCGCTCTCAAGCAGCCGCCGGATCTCCCAGCGCGCCTCGGTGTCACCGGCTTCGACATCGGCAAAGAGTGCTTTTAGTTCTGGTTGCGAGCGCATCACCCACAGCTGCAATTGCTCTACTGCTTCGGCTGAAGCAACTTCGCCTTTGGCAAGTCCTCCGACCCCATCAGCGACTACATAGAATGCCAACGAATCATCTGCAAAGAATGCATCTTCGTTGTGGGCTCGCCTGCGGCCTGTGTCAGTTAGCGCAGCAGATTTTATTCGGCCCATAGGACACTAATAATAGGCAGCCTTTGGCTTGTCCGCAAGTTCCGAGCTGGTCAGAGTTGGTAAATCGATCTAGGATTTCGATGTGAATGGCACATCAGACTTTTCGACCTTACTTTTGACATTGCGCGATCCCGAACAGGTGTTGGCTCTTTGTGTCGATCGCTACGAAGCGTCGACACTGCGAATGCCAAGTGAAGTCGCGCGCGCGGCAGTT